>DASTYK010000143.1 GCA_035764935.1 Longimicrobiales bacterium
CTACTGCGACCATGAGGTAAACGGAATCCCCACAACGGTCAGCCGCTGTGGGGATTCGTGCATCTGCACACCGGCTCATCGACGCTGGCTGTCGCGCAGTCGCGCCGCGCGCTCACAGGCGCAGCGCACGCATCCCGTTGATGATCACGAGCAGGCTCGCGCCCATGTCGGCGACGACGGCCATCCAGAGGGTGGCGACACCCGCCACGGCGAGCACGACGAACGCGGCCTTGGTGAGCAGGGCGAACGCGATGTTCGCGCGGATGATGCGTTCGGCCTTGCGCGCCAGGCCCACCGCTTCGGGCAGCTTCAACAGATCATCGGCCATGAGCGCGATGTCGGCGGTCTCGAGCGCGACGTCGGTGCCGGCCGAGCCCATCGCGACACCGACGTCGGCGGCGGCGAGCGCAGGAGCGTCGTTGACGCCGTCGCCGACCATGAGCACGCGTGCGCCGCGCGCCCGCAGGTCGCGCACGGCAGCGACCTTGTCACCCGGGAGCAGGCCTGCGTGCACCTCGTCGATGCCGGGCGAGCCGAGCTCGCGTGCGACGGCGCGGGCGCTTGCCTCACTGTCGCCGGTGAGCATCACGACGCGCTCGATGCCGGCCGCGTGCAGCGCACGGAGCGCTGCGTCAGCCTGCGGCCGCGGCGTGTCGGCAAGCGCGAGTGCCCCCCGCAGCACCGGGCGTTCTGAACCTCCGGACGTGCTGCCGACGAGAATGGCAGTGCGGCCGTCGGCGTGAAAGCGTGCGACCACATCCCGCGCCTGGTCGTTCATGGCGCCGAGCTCATCGAACATGCGCTCACTGCCGACGTGGATGCGGGTTCCGTTCACGCGCGCCACGATCCCGCGACCCGGGATGGCAGTCGTGTCCACGGCAGGGTCCGAGCGGACTGTTTCCTCCTCCGCTCGCCGGAGCACCGCACGCGCCAGGGGGTGCTCGCTGCGCCCTTCGGCAGCGGCAGCAAGCGCGAGCACGTCGCGAGGCGATGAGCCGTCGAGCGCGACGACGTCGACGACCTCCGGCTCGCCCCGGGTCAGCGTGCCAGTCTTGTCGAGTGCCACCACGGTCGCGCGACCGGCGTTCTCGAGGTGGAGCCCACCCTTGATCAGGATGCCACGGCGCGCGGCGCCCGTGAGCGCACTCACGACGGTGACCGGTGTCGAGATGACGAGCGCGCACGGGCATGCCACGACGAGCAGCACGAGCGCGCGGTAGAACCATTCACCCCAGCTGCCGGATCCGAGCAGCGGCGGCAACAGGAACACGGCGGCGGCGATCGCAATCACGATCGGCGTGTAGATGCGTGCGAATCGATCGACGAATGTCTGGCTGGGCGCACGGGTTGCCTGCGCCTCTTCGACCGAGTGGATGATCCGGGCCAGGGTGGTGTCGGACGCGGCGCGACTGGAGCGGACCTCGAGCGCGCCGTCACCGTTCAGTGTTCCGGCGAACACGTCCGCCCCTGGCTCTTTGTCGACGGGCAGCGATTCACCGGTGATCGGCGCCTGGTCAACCGAAGACACGCCGGCGATCACGGTACCGTCAACGGCAATCTTTTCACCGGGCCGCACGACCACGATCTCGCCGACCTCCACGCGGTCGGCGGCAACCCGCACCTCGCGCCCACCGCGCAGCACCGTCGCTTCGGCAGGGGAAAGGTCCATGAGGGCGCGGACCGCATGGCGCGCGCGATCCATCGAATGCGATTCCAGGAGCTGCGCCACCGCGAACAGGAAGAGTGCGGACGCGGCTTCCTCGTACTCGCCGATGACGAGTGCCCCCAGTGCAGCAAGCGACATGAGGACGTTCATGTCCAGCGCACGGTTCATGGCTGCACGTACGGCGCGCGGCACGATGAACCAACCACCCGCGACCATGGCCCCGACGGCGAGGGCGGCAGCCAGCGGCTCGATGCGCAGCACATGGCCGGCGATGAGCGCCATCGCCCACAGCAGACCGGACACTGCTGCCAGGGTCAGGCGGCCATGCCGCTCGAACCAGCTTCGCTGCACGACGTCGTTCTTCACGGAATAGCCGGCACGGGTAACGGCGCTCACGAGATCACTGCGTCGCAGCGCGCCATCCACGTAGTCGACGTCGACGCGACCACCGACCACGTCGACGCGCACGCCCTCAACGCCGGCGACCTGCCGGAGCGCCTTTTCCACGGTCTGCGCGCAGCTCGAGCAATCCATGCCGCCCACCTCGAGGGTGCACTGGGCTGGTTGCTGGCGGCTCGTGGCTGTGCTCATCGTGTTCGGACGGGCTGCAGGTGTCTGGTCGCATGGACCGGTGCGCACGGCATGCCGCGTGTGGGGGCTTCAGCCATGCGCACCGGGTCGGCACTGCCGGATAGTATCTCCTCTTCTTCGTTACCGCTGTGGGCGGCTTTGGTTCGCATGCTGCCCTTCGAGGCAGCCGCCGGCAGTCGAGCGGGATCTCACGATGCTTGCCTCAGCCCAGCTGCCTTTCCACCTCCTGCCCGTCCAGCACGACTCCGCCCATGGCCTCGATCGCGGCCTCGGTGGAGAAATCCGGCGCTGTTGCCGGCACCAGGTCATAGCCTTCACTGCGGGCGACCACGGCGGACGCGAGCAGGTCGCCGGTCACATTGGGGACGGTGCGCGCCATGTCGAGGATCCGGTCGACACCGAGGATGAGGGCAATGCCTTCTCCCGGGATGCCGACCATGATGAGCACCATGACCAGCAGCGGAATCGAGCCACCGGGGACGCCGGCGGCGCCGATGGCCGTGATGATCGACATGATGACGACGATAAGCTGCGCGCCGATTGACAGGTCGATGCCGAACACCTGGGCCAGGAACAGCACCGTCATGCCCTCGAACAGTGCGGTGCCGTTCATGTTCATCGTCGCGCCGAGCGGAATCACGAACCCGGCAATCTCGCGCGGCACGCCGAACTCCTCCTCGGCGGTGCGGAGCGTCGTCGGCATGGTGGCATTGGAGCTGGACGTCGAGAACGCCGTGATCATCATGAAGCGCGCGCGGCTGTACAGCGTGCGCGGATGGATGCCGGCGAAAACGTGGCCAACAAGCGCGAGTGTGCCGAACTGATGGATCAGCAGTCCGAACAGGACCATCGCCACATAGAGCGCGAGCGAGCGTAACACGTCCAGGCCGAACTGCGCGGTGACTGAGAAGATGAGGCCCGCGACGCCGTACGGTGCGAGCCTCATGGCGAACCCGATGATCTCGATGATCGCCTGGGCGACACCTTCCAGCCAGCGGATCACCGGGCCCGACAGATCGGGGGGGATGCGCGTCAGCGCGATGCCGAACATCAGGGTGAAGAAGATCACGCCGAGCATGTCACCGGACACTGCCGCGGAGAGCGGGTTACGCGGCACGATGTTCACGAAGGTCTGGATCCCGAAGCTCGTGTTCTCGGAAGCAGTGACGCGGTCGGCGGCCTGCATCGAGTACTCCGCGAGCAGCGCGGACCGGACCGCCGGGTCGATGCTTTCGCCGGGAGCGACGAGGTTCGCCAGTGTCAGGCCGAGCACGACCGCGCAGAAGGTGGTCGCCAGGAAGAACGCGATCGTCTTGCCTCCTACGCGGCCGAGACTGCTCAGGTCGCCAAGGCCGGCCACGCCCACAGCGAGCGTCGTGAACACCAGCGGGATCACGACCATGAACAGCATGCCGAGAAAGACCTGCCCGACCGGCTGAGCGACGTAGGTGATGACCAGCTCGACCCACCTCGCATCTGCCGCCAGGAGGTTGGTCGCAATACCGGCGACCGCGCCGAGCGCCAGTCCGAGCAGGATCTTCGTGTGCAGTGGAATGCGTGGACCTCTGCCGCGCGTTCTCCCGTCTTCCGGTGAACCGTGCTGCGTGCCGTGCATGGACCGCCTCCGTATGCGTACTCTCGTGTGAGCCGGCAGCGCCGCGGCCGGACGGACGCGGCGAAAAGCTGCGGAGCCCGACCTGCGGGGCTCCTCCCGTGGGGCATCGCCTTCCTGTCCGGACCGCGATCATCGGCGGTCTTCCCGGTCAGGGTGTGAGCCGGCTGGTGCCCGGACTCACGGGCGAACGGTCAGTGGCGGATCAGCGGATGGCTGGCGGCGAGCGGGGCGCGCACGCGGGGCTGCCCAGGCTGGCAGCGCGGATCGATTGCAGAACGGCACGATGCTCGAGCGTCGCTGCCCTGCCGCTCGCAAACAGGGCAGCGGTCGTTTCGCGAGAGGTGTCGGGAATGCCGGCGGTGAAGCGGAACGAAACGTCGTTCGGCTGGCGCGTCGATTCGTTGAACAGCCGGAGCGGCTGCCCGGCCGAGACGAGCGGGTGAGATAGGACGTCAATGGATGAGGCGGTGCAGTACTCCGGGGCGCACGCAGCGACCGGCCGGAATGACGCGGCCGCCTGCCCCGGCTGGATCAGCGCGAGCAGGTAGACGAAGAAAAGAAGGGCGGACCTGCATCTTTCTGATGACATTCGGCGATTGCGCCTCCTCCACCGAATATGCTGCAAGCAGCAGCAGAATTCCACGTCGCCGGGGGAATGCGCACCGGTGGCGCTGGTCCGTTCCTGAAAGAGTGGCGCGACGCCCCTCGCCGTGCCCATATTCGCCGCGCCCAGGGACCAGGTGCCCGGCCGGGCGACCCAGAATTTCACAACACGACTACTCCATGACGGAGCTTTCACGGTGCGCGCCGCACGCGCCGCCGACCGGCGGTCTGCCGTTCGCACGTTATTCAGGAAGCGGTATGCAGCGAGTCAAGCTGATGTTGCTGACTGCGGTGTTGCTGACAGTGGCAGCGGCGCCTGCACTGGCGCAGACACAGGCGTTCGAGATGTGCGTCCTCGATGAAAAGGGCACGCTGCTTACAGCGGAGGCCACGTACAACGAGGAGACGGGCGAGACGCTCGTGCGTGGGCGATCCATCGACGCGGTGTATCCCTCGGGCTCACCGCCGTACGCGGCAGGAAAGGCGTGGTACATCAATGGCGAGCCGCTGCAGTTCACGGAAGGCAGGTACATCAAGTTCGGCCTGCCGCGCCTGCTGGGTGTGCACGCGGTGACGCGGGTAGCCGTGTATGACGGGGTCCCGCTCTTCATCGAAACAGCGGATGCTGCCGGGGACGTGCCGGCAGTCGTGTATGCGCCGGTCCGCATGGGCTGCGAGTTCCAGCCGTACAGGCGGAGCGATCTCCTCGAGCGGCGCATCCGGCCTGGTGCATTCGTGGTCGGGGAGGCTCCTGAGGCGAACATCACCATTCAGGAGATCGTGCTCACGCCTGACGTCACCGAGATCCGCCTCCGGATCTGGCCCCTGGCGAGCTATGCGGGAGTGCTGCACGCACCCGGCACCCCCAACGCCTTCGTCGTAACGGATTCGAGTGACGAGCCGAGGCTGCTGGTCAGTCAGGAAGGTTGGCCGGTCGCGCTGGGGGAGAGCTACGAGATGGAGGCAGGCGAGGTGCTCGAATTCGTGCTGCGCTTCGAGCCGTTCGAGAACTGGGCTGACGTCGAGGAGCTGTACCTCTGGGAAGGCAAGTGCGAAACCGGCTGCTGGCACTTCAGCGAGATCGATCTGGTCCCGCTCTACTGACAGCGCCGGTGCGTGGTCGGGTCCGGATGCCCAGCCCGACCACTGCACTGCACCGGAGGGCAACGCCGTCGACGTGCGCGGCGGCGTTCGACAACCTTCACCCCGGCTCCACCCACCCGCGCTTCTGCTCGTCGATCGAGCGGGTGATCGGGGCGACGGTATCGCCCGTGTGCGTCGTCGCAACCGGCTCGAACAGCGCAAGCCAGCACTCCTCCCGGGCGAGCGGCCTGTGGCGGACGCCCTTCGGCACGACGAACATGTCGCCTGCGTTCAGCGTCACCTGCTCCTGACCGTCGATCTCGATCAGCAGCGTGCCCCGGAGCACGAGGAACATCTCGTCCTCGTGCTCGTGGGCGTGCCATACGAAGTCGCCGTGTGCACGTGCGACCTTGACATAATGGTCGTTGACCCTGCCAACGATGCGCGGCGAAAATATCTCGTCCAGGGCACCGGCGGCGTCGGCGAGGTTGACGGCGCGGGACGTCGTATGCGTCTGCATTTCATCGCTCCTGTGACATGGCTGCCGTCTCCAGCAGCCGCGCGAGCCGGGCTGCGCCACTGTGGATTCGATCAGTGGCCGTCCCCGCGAAGTTGATCAGGAACCCGGGTTTCGCCGTTGGACCCGCGTAGTAGCGGGACAGCGCGGGCAGATCGAGACACTCGTCGCGGGCCGCAGCCGAAAGTGCGAGGTCGTCCTGGCGCGCGCGCAGCTGTGCGGTGACGTGCATGCCGGCTTCCGCCGGCCCCAGTTCCACGTGCTGTGTCAGCTGCTGCGCCGCCGCGTCCAGGAGTGCGTCACGGCGCTCGCGATAGATGTCGCGCGTGCGGCGGAGGTGGCTGGCGAACTGGCCGCTGTCGATGAACTCCGCAACGGCGGCCTGCAGGAATGTCGGCGGAGTTCCGCCCGTGATGTCCTGCCCGCTGGCAATCAGCTCCGTCAACCCCGGCGGCAGCACCAGGTACGCCAGTCGCAGCGACGGGTAGAGCACCTTGTTGAAGGTGCCGGCATAGATGACGCGACCGTGCGTGTCGAGTCCCTGGATCGACGCGAGCGGCCTGCCGACGTAGCGGAACTCGCTGTCGTAGTCATCCTCCAGGATCCACGCATCGTTGCGTGCCGCCCAGTCGACGAGCGCCATCCGGCGCGCGAGCGTGAGCGTCACGCCCAGCGGGTACTGGTGTGATGGCGTGACGTACGCCATGCGCGCATCCGGCGCCAGCGCTTCGCCCGCGCGAATGTCGATGCCATCCCCATCCACCGGAACAGGCACCAGCTTCGCGCCCGAAAACATGAACGCCGTGCGCGCACCGGGATAGCCGGGTTCCTCCAGCCACACCGCGTCCCCCGGATCGAGCAGCATGCGACTCGCGAGCGCGATCCCCTGCTGGACACTGCCCACCACGAGCACCTGCCGCCAGTCGCAACGCACACCGCGGGAGGCAACGACATACGTCGCGATCGCCTCGCGCAGCGGACGGTAACCGGCACGCTCCGGCGGCAGCATCTCCGTGCGTGACCACAGCCGGCTGCGCCTCGCGAGGATCTGCTTCCACCCGTTCAACGGCAGCACCTGCGCATCCGGTACGCACGGCGCAAATGCAAAACCGGTTCGCGACGTGATCAGGTGATTCGAGTCGAGCGTCTGCCGTCCTCGTCCCGACAGCGCGCTCGCATCATGCGACGCTTCCGCGGCCGGTGACGTGCGCGCATGCGCGCGAAAGCGCTGCGGCGAACGCGGGTTCGCGGGAAGATCGGGCGCGACGATCGAGCCGGCTCCGACTCGCCGCTGCACGAAACCCTCCGCACGCAGCTGCTCCAGCGCCGATTCCACCGTGTTGCGCGAAACGCGCAGGTCCTCGGCAAGCGTCCGACTCGCGGGGAGCCGCTGGCCCGGAGAAAGTGCGCCGCTCACGATCGCGTCGCGCACGTGCTGATACAGACGCACGTACAAAGGCGCGTCCGCCGTTTCGTGGATGCCTTCCAGGATCTGCAGCACGGGAGCCGCACCCCGCCTCGGCGACGTCGCATCGTCGCCGTTGCCCTGCGCAACCGTCGCACGAGGTCGTCGCTGCTGCTGTACGCTTTGCACTGCTACCTGCCTTGCTGTCGATTCAACCGACCAGCGGCGCGGCGTCGCCCAGCGCGCCTTCCACCGGATGACCCTCGCGCCGCCAGTACTCGATCCCGCCGATCATCTCCTTCACCCGGTAGCCGAGCGCGCTCAGGCGCAGCGCAGCCTTGCTGGCACCATTGCAGCCCGGACCCCAGCAGTAGACCACCATCACATCCTCGGGCGAGAGACCCGCCGCACGCGTCGTGGCGGCATCGATGCTCCGGGCCGGAAGGCTCAAGGCACCCGGGATGTGGCACTGCTCGTAATGCGCGGCGCTGCGCACGTCCAGGAGCCGGAACCCGCGCGCGCCGCGCTCCAGGTCGGCATGCACGTCGGCAGCATCGGTTTCCACGGACAGCTTCGCGGCGAAATGCCGCTGCGCCGTCACCGGCTCCGCCGCCCCCGTCTCCAGCACGAACGAGAACGCGGCCGCGCGTCCCTGTTCCTGAACCCCTGCTCCCATGTCGCCCTCCGCCCTGTTCGAGAATGCGTGAACCACCTCAAGCTCGGCGGGAATTGGTCGCGATGGTAGAGCCAATCCGGCGTCGTTACAGGGTCCAATCGTCCGCGGCCTGGGAATGTGGCGCGGGTGGGGCGAATCACATCCCTGTGACGAAGGAGGGGTGGCGGGAGTGACACTGCGGGGGGAGCCCGGCCGCCCCGGACGTCGAGAACATCCGGCGGCTGGTGCCTGATTCAGGCGAATGCCGGCAGCACGTGCTCGCCGAAGTCGTCGATGAAGCGTTGCTGGTCGCGGCTGACGCTGTGGAGGTAGATCCGTTCGAACCCGAGGGCGACGTCGTCGTGCAGCCATTCGATGTGTTGACCGATGTCGCCGGCGATCCGCACGCGACCCTCGAGATCTTCGCGGCGGATGAAGCGACCGATCTCCTCGAACTCGGCCGGATTGCGGAGGTTCGCGAGCACTCCGCTGCCGGCCATCAGCGAGCCCCACTGGTGAAGCGCATCGTTCCAGGCTTCCTCTTCGGAATCGGCGTAGCTCATCTGGACCTGGAGGAACATCGGCTTGCCGTCACCGCCGCCTCGGCGGAACGCGTCGATGATGCGCCGGAGCGCGTCGCGGGGCTGTCCGGTCGTGACGAGGGCGTCGGCCCAGCCGCCCAGCCATTCGGCGGTTGCGGGCGTCAGTGCAGCACCGACGAGCAGCGGCGGTTCGGGCGGGAGCGTGTAGAGTTTGGCGTCCTCCACGGCAACGAGGCCGTCATGCGTGACCGTTTCCCCGGCCCAGAGTGCGCGCATCACGTCCGCGCACTCGCGCAGCCGGTGGTTCCGCTCCTCCTTGGCGGGCCAGCGATCGCCCGTGATGTGCTCGTTCAGCCATTCCCCCGATCCGATTGCAACCCAGAACCGCCCGGGATACATGGACGCGAGCGTTGCCGCGGCCTGTGCGATGATGGCGGGGTGGTAGCGGTAGCCCGGGGCGTTCACGACCCCGAATGACAGGCTCGTAGACTGCAGCGCCGCACCGAGCCAGGACCATGCGAAGCCGGATTCACCCTGCTGTGATGTCCAGGGGTGGAAGTGATCGGAGCACATGGCCGCGTGGAACCCGGCGCGCTCGGCGTGCTGCACGTGTCGCAGCAATTCACCGGGCGGATACTGTTCGTGGGAGGCGTGGTAGCCGATCAGCGGCTTGCGGGATCTCGTCATGGCAGCGCCTCACTCGATCTTCTGCGGCCTGCTTGCGTTGAGGGCGTAGTTGAGGTTCCCCACGCGGAACCAGCGGTAGCCGTACGGGTCGAGCACGATCTCGTGGGTGCCGGACTTTCCGGCACGTGATTCCTCCTCGATGCGCAGCTCGACCAGTCGGTCGCTGTCCGCGGCGCGGGGACGCACGCGTGCACTGACTGCGCGCTCGGAGAAGTTGTGCAGGATCACGAGCGAGTTGCCGCGCCAGTCGTACTGCATGGCGAGCACGTGCGGGGAGCCGCTCCCGAGGATCCGCCATTCGCCCCAGCCGATCTCCGGGCACTCCTTGCGCAGCCGGATCATCGACGCATTCCAGTTGAGCAACGAGCCCGGATCGCGCTGCTGGCTTTCCACGTTCAGCCGCTCGTATCCGTACACGCCGCCACTGACGACGGGATTGACCGGCCTGTCGGCGAGTGTGAAGCCGCCGTGGCGCTCGGAGGACCACTGCATGGGTGTTCGTACGGCCTCGCGCTCGGGGAGTGACAGGTCGTCGCCCATGCCGATCTCGTCACCGTACCGGAATGTCGGTGTGCCGGGCAGGGAGAACATGAGGCTGTGCGCGAGCTCGTAGTGCTGGCGGTCGCCGAGCATCGGTGCGAGACGACGTCGCACGCCGCGGTTGTATAGCCACATGCCGTCATCCGGTGCGAACCGCTGCGCCACGATCGCACGCCCCTTCGCATCCAGCCGTCCGAGATCCAGCTCGTCGTGCGTGCGCAGAAAGATGCCCCACTGGCACCCGTTCGGTACGCCGCGCGTCGCGCGCAGCGCATCGGCGAGCGGGGCAGCGCGCTCTGTGGCGAGGCTGAGAAACAGGTGCTGGTTGACCCAGAAGTTGAACAGCATCTGCATGCCTTCGCCGCGCGCGCCGAAGTACTGTTTCTCTTCGCCGGGCGGCACGTTGACTTCACCGAGCAGGAGGCCATTGCCGTTGCGCAGCTGGAGCAGCCGGCGCAGCTCGTAGAGGAAGTCGAACTCGCGATTCCAGGTCTTCCTGGTGACGTCGGGCACCTCGAGGATGAACGGAACCGCGTCGACCCGGAAGCCCGCCACGCCGTGCGACAGCCAGTAGCCCATCATGCGCCGGATCTCTTCGCGCACCTCGGGATTCTGCGTGTTCAGATCGGGCTGGAAATCGTAGAAACGGTGGTAGTAGTACGCCCGCGCCTTCTGGTCGTACGACCACGTGGACTCCTGGTGCCCGGGGAAGACCATGCCCTGGTCCCAGTACTTCGGCTTCTTCTTCGACCACACGTACCAGTCCCGGTAGCGCGACTCCGGATCACTGCGCGCCTGCCGGAACCAGGTATGCTGGTCGGATGTGTGATTGATGACCAGGTCGAGAATGACGCGCATGCCGCGCTTGTCAGCCTCGCGCATGAACTCGACGAAGTCCCCGCTCGAGCCGTAGCGCGGGTCGACGGCGTAGAAGTCGCTGATGTCGTAGCCGTCGTCCCGGTCCGGCGACTTCTGGAACGGGGCGAGCCAGAGCGTGTTGACGCCGAGCGCGTCGAGGTAGTCGAGTCGCCGGATCAGCCCCTCGAAGTCACCTACACCGTCGCCATTGGCGTCGAGAAACGTCTCGACGTCCAGGCTGTAGATGATCGCGTTGCGGTACCAGAGGTCTGCAATCATGCGGCGCGGAGCTGGCAGGATCCGCGCCGGTTCCGCACCGGACCAGGTCGGCTCTCACCGGTCTTGTGCCGGATCCTCACCGCCAGGTGCCGGGCCTCACGGATCATGTTCCGGTCAGCGCCGGATCAGGTGCCGGTCCGCGCCTGTGCGCCCGCCTGCGCTGCCCGGTACCGCGCACCCCAGTCGGCCAGCGCCTCCACGACCGGCGCGGTGCTCCTCCCGAGCTCCGTCAACCAGTACTCCACGCGCGGCGGCACCGTCGGGTACACGCGCCGGCCGATCAGGCCCGCTGCTTCGAGTGCACGCAGATGCTTCGCCAGCTCCTTGGGCGTGATTGTTCCAATCCGCCGCTGCAGCTCCGCATACCGCAGCGGCCTGCACCACGTCTTCAGCGCAACCAGGATCGGCACTGCCCAGCGAGACCCGATCACATCGAGTGTCGCGCGGGCGAGTGCAGGGCACAGCGCGGCGCACGGTTCGCCGTCTCGCGGAGCGCGCGGCACATCGTGCTCGTTCGTTCTCATGCTACCCTTCCGGAAAGCTGCTTTCCTGCCGGTGCGTTCTTGAGCGCATCGCGCGGCGTGTCGAGATTCGATCACGCCAGGCGACGTACCCGTTCCGTCTGCTCACAAGGACGACACAATGATCCCATCTGCAACACAGCGCGGCAGCACACGCGCGCTGAATACGCCGGCAACGATCGAAGCGATCGCCGATCTGCACGAGGTCGTCGATGCACTGTACCGCTTTGCAGCCGGCCAGGACGAGCGCGATCGCGAGCTGTTCGAATCGGCGTTCGCAGACGACGCCACCGTTGATTTCACCGGGCCTGCACGCCGGTTCGGTGTGGCGATCCCGGTATTCGTGGGACGTACGGCCATCGCGGATACGATCATGGGCACCACGGCGGGATTGCATACGACGCATACCGTCACGAATCCCCGCATCCGGATCGAGCACGATCGCGCATCCCTGTCCGCGCTGGTGGAGGCGCAGCACGTGTCACGAGACGATCACAGCCGCCACCTGCTCCTCAAGAACCGCTACTCCGTCGAGCTGGTGCGCGAGGGTAGTCGCTGGGCCATCACGCACATGGGGATCGAGAATGTCTGGTTCACGGGCGATCCGGGGGTGCTGTTCCCGGTAGTGGCGGCCTAGACAGCCACGGGAGGCGCTCTGTGGCGTGACGACGTGCTCGTGACGCCCGGCGGGGAGCGCGGCCCAGCCACCTGCTCCGCGGCGCCAGATCGAGGCCGTGGCCCGTTCTGTCCAATTCCGGCGGAACTCCCCGTCCCGGGCGGGGTTGGACAGAGCGTGCCCGGCCCGAATGGGCGTATCTGACTGTCACTGCATCACTTGGAAGGAGGCGCGATGAGGCGCTTTGCACTGAACCGACGGGATGGGGTTCTGCTCGCGACCGGCGCGGCGCTGGCCGTGGCGGGGTTCGGCGTGGCGATCCCGGAGCGGGAATCGGCCGGGCCGGCGGCCGAGCTGGCCGGGCTGGGCGAGGCTACGCCCCTGGCCGGCTCCGGAACGACGGAGGTGACCGCCGGCCTGGGCCCGGAGTGGGACCTGCCGAACCTGGACCATGCACGCGTGGACTACTGGATCGCGCGTTTCGACAGCGTGCCGGACATGCGCGAGAAGTTCCAGGGCTTCCTGGATCGGGGCGGTGAGTATGCGCCTATGATCCTTGCCGCGCTGGAGGAGCGCGACATGCCGCGCGACCTGCTGTACCTGGCGATGATCGAGTCCGGGTTCCAGCCGCACGCGACGTCGCATGCAGCGGCTGTGGGGCTGTGGCAGTTCATCCGCGAGACGGGTGAGCGGTACGGCCTGGACGTGGACCGTGCCGTGGACGAGCGACGCGACCCGGTGCGTGCGACGGAGGCGGCGCTGGACTACCTGGAGGAGCTGCACGACCGCTTCGACTCCTGGTACCTCGCGGCGGCCGCATACAACTCGGGTGAGAACCGGGTGAGCCGCGCGATGCGCGCGCAGTTCGGCCGTGAGCGCGCGCGGAGTGAGGCGGACTACTACGCCATCTGGGACCGGCTGCCGAAGGAGACGCGCGACTACGTTCCGCTGATGATCGCGGCCGGGCGCATCACCAAGGATGCGGAGACGTACGGGTTCCGGCCGATGACGCTGGAGTCCCGTTCGTGGGATGAAGTGACGGTGCCGCCCGCGACGCAGCTCAGCGCGATTGCGGCGACGTACGGCACGACGGTGCAGACGCTGAAGGAGCTGAATCCGCAGTTCAAGCTGGAGCGCACGCCGAACAACCGGCAGTACACCGTGCGGGTTCCCGAGGGCTCCGCCGCGCGGTTCGCGCAGGCGGGCGCAGCGAGCGGGACCACCTCCACGGCCGACTGATCCGCTGGTGCGGGCGGCGCCCTGCCGCCCGCACTCGCGCACACGCCTTGCACCTGTTCGCTGCGTATCGATTCACGCAGCAGCAGGAGGCAGCATGGCGAGAAATCTCAGCGGCAAACGCGTCGCAGTCCTGGTCGACAACGGCTTCGAGCAGGTTGAGCTCACATCACCGATCGAGGCGCTGCGCGACGCGGGCGCCGAGGCGGTCGTCGTTTCACCGCAGCAGGACAAAGTCAGAGCCTGGGACAGGAAGGACTGGGGCGAGACGTTCGACGTGGACATGCCGCTCGATCGTGCGCGCGCCGATGACTTCGACGCGCTCGTCCTGCCGGGCGGCGTGATGAATCCCGACCACCTCCGCACCAACGAGCGCGCCGTTCAGTTCACGCGCGCGTTCTTCGACGCCGGCAAGCCCGTTGCCTCCATCTGTCACGGGCCCTGGCTGCTCGCGGAGGCCAATGTCGTGCGCGGGCGTCGCCTGACGTCGTACCCGTCACTCCGCACGGATCTGCGCAATGCCGGCGCGGAGTGGGTGGACGAGTCCGTGGTGGTCGACTCCGGGCTGGTGACGAGCCGCAACCCGGACGACCTGCCGGACTTCAACCGGAAGATGGTGGAGGAGATCGCGGAGGGCGTGCACGCCGGCCAGTCCGCCTGACGCGACGAACGGTTGCATCCTTCAGTGCGAAGCGGTCCATTGCAGGGCATGGACGCGCACGCACTGCAGGAGTACCTGCACCGCAACATCCCGGTATCGCAGGCGATGGGCATCACGGTGCTTTCCGCATCGCCTGACATCATCGTCCTGCGAGCCGCGCTGGAACCGAATCTGAACCACCGGAGCACCGCGTTCGGCGGCAGTGTCGCGTCGCTCGCGGTGCTCGCGGGCTGGAGCGTGCTCCGGCTCGGTCTCGACTCGTTCACACCCACCCCGCAGATCGTCATCCAGCGCAGCAGCATGCAGTACACGCTGCCCATTGCGGCCGACTTCGACGCCGTGTGCCGGCGACCGGACGCAGCTGCATGGGAGCGGTTCATGCGCGCCTTCGAGCGCCGCGGCCGCGGGCGGCTGGAGGTCGACGTCGACGTGCGCGTCGACGGCGAATCGGCCGCGCACCTGCACGCTGGCTTTGTCGCGCTGCGCGGCTGACGCAGGTTGCACGATCACGATCCGAAGCGCCCCGATTCCCGCCCGCAGGACCCGAACACCCACCGCAGAACGGAACGTCCATCCCGAGGCGCCGCTTGCCGGCGCGGCGGGCAGGGGAGAACGTCCGGAGCGCCGGGGTGACGCGGCCCGCTTCCTTCGCATCGTTTCCCCCAACGGATGTGAGGTGCGTATGTGGAGAGCTGGAGCAGGGATGGGCCTCGCACTGGCGCTGCTCGCCGGCTGCGCGGAAGACAGCGCGCCACCCACGGGGCCGGAGCTGCAGCCACTCGCCGTCTTCGAACAGTCAGCAGCGCACTACGGCGCGCATGCGCGCGGCCGCGATGAGGTGCCGCCGAACGCATCGCGTGCGCAGGGGCAGCTGCTGCTGCGCCTGAGCGAGGATGGAACCGAGCTGCATTACAAACTGATCGTGGCGAACATCACCAACGTCACCCAGTCACACATCCATCTCGCGCCCGCGGGCGTGAACGGCCCCATCGTCGCGTGGCTGTACCCCTCCGCGCCGCCGGCTCAGCTCCTCCCCGGCCGCAGCGACGGAGTACTCGCGACCGGCACGATCACCGCCGCATCGCTGGTCGGTCCGCTCGCGGGCATGCCACTGGAGGCGCTGATCAGCGCCATCGAAGCGGGGACCACCTACGTGAACGTGCACACACAGCAGTTCCCGCCCGGCGAGATCCGCGGGCAGCTCCCGTAACAGGGCGCCAGCTAGCGGTTCTCCAGCGCGGCAGGATCCGGCACAGGGTCCTGCCGCGTGTTACGTTACACGCGCGCTGCCGTGGCGGGGTACGCGGCTTGCCGCACGCGTGCACGTGCGTGTCGGCGTGGCCGACACCGCACATCGCCCGCGAGAGAGGCGTTTACGTGCCGCCCGGCGCGGCGCGCATCGCGACCCCGGCAGCAGGAGCGACGTGGAGGCAAGAGGAGAGGAACAGATCCGGGCAGTGATCATCGGCGCCGGCGCCCGTGGCAACCAGGTGTTCGCCGAGCTGATGCGGCGCCATGCCATGGGCTGGCGCGTGAGCGCCGTCGTGGAGCCGGACGAGCTGCGCCGCAGTGCGTTCTGCGTGCGGCACGAGATCCCGCCCGAGCGTGCCTTCCAGGACCTGGAGCAGCTGCTGGAGCAGCCGAAGCTCGGCGACGTCGCATTCATCTGCACGCCGGACGTGACCCACTACAGCATCTGCGCCCGTGTCTCGGCGGCAGGCTACGATGTGCTGCTGGAGAAGCCGATTGCGACGTCGCTGCCCGACTGTCTCGCGCTGCTCGACGTGCAGCGAACGCATCGTAACCGTATCTTCGTCGCTCATGTCCTGCGCTACTCGCCCTTCTTTCGCACGCTGAAGGAGATCGTGGCGTCGCGCCAGTACGGCCTGGTGCGTAACATCCGGTTGACGGAAAACGTGGGGCACTGGCACTTCGCGCACAGCTACGTGCGGGGGAGCTGGCGCAGGCGCGAGGACAGCGCACCGATCGTGCTGACGAAGAGCTCGCACGATCTCGACCTGATCGCGTGGCTGCTGGAGACCGATCGACCGGCGTTCGTCAGCTCGTTCGGCACGCTGGAGTACTTCACCCCGGTGAATGCGCCGCCCGAGGCGGCGGGTCGCTGCCTCGACTGCGTGCTCAAGGACACGTGCCGCTACAGCGCGACGCAGTTCTACCTGCACGATCGACCGGGCTGGCCGTACGACGTGGTCGCGCCTGCACAGGCGGGCATCGAGGCACGACACGAGGCGCTGCGCACCGGCCCGTACGGGCGGTGTGTCTGGCACTCGGACAACGACGTGTGCGACAACCAGACGGTGTCGATCCAGTTCGAGTCCGGCATTCATGCGACGTTCGGGCTGTACGCACTGAGTGCCGACAACACGCGCCGTGTCACGGTGCTCACCGACGCAGCGGAGATCGGCGGCGACCTGCACCAGGGGCTGCTCACGGTGACGCCGCTGACCGGCCGCGTCGACGACGTGAGACCGGAGGCGATCGAGCTGCCGCAGGCCGAGGATCACCATGGTGGTGGCGATTACATGCTGCTGCGAACGCTGTACGAGCATCTGACGACCGGTGCGCACGCGCACGTGATGAGCTCGCTGGAAAGCTCGATCGCGAGCCACGTGCTCGCGTTCCTGGCCGACGAGTCGCGTCGCATGGGCGGCTCACCGATGCCGGTCCCGGCGATCTTCCAGCTGTCGGGTATGGGCCGGCAGGAGGAGGACAGGGGCGCGGCGTGGAGCGCATGACCATACGATACGTGCTGGCCAGTGACCTGGACGGCACACTCGCGGACGGCAGCGACGAGGCACGTCGGGAGCTGATCGAGTGGCTGCAGGAGCGCGACGACGCCCGGCTCGTCTACGTGACGGGTCGCGCTCCCGCGTCCGCCCGGACGCTGATGCAGCGGGCGGCGCTGCCGGCGCCCGACGTGCTGATCGCCGATGTCGGAACCACTGTCCTCGAGGGTTCCTCGCTCGCGCCGATCGCGCCGATCGAGGCGGAGATGGAGCGGGAGTGGCCGGGAGCGGACGTGGTGCGCGAGCGACTCGCGCAGATGACGTCGCTGCGGCCCCAGGATGTCGACGCGCCGCGCCGCGTATCCTGGTGGATCGAGCCGGTGCGGCAGCAGCGCGCTCCCGGCGACGACCCCTTTGCGGCGCGCGCGCCGGATGATGCATCGATGCAGGCCGACGCAGCACGAATTGCACGGGAGGCCGGTGCCGAGGCGGCCGAGCGGCTGGCGCCACTTGCCGTCGATGTGCTGGTATCGGCGAACGTGTTTCTGGATGTGCTGCCGCGGGGAGTCAACAAGGGCAGCACACTGCTCCGCGTGCTCGAGTGGATGGGAGCGGACCGGGCGAGCTGTGTCGTGGCTGGCGATTCATTGAATGATCTTGCCCTGTTCACCACGGGCCTGCGCGGTATCGTGGTCGGCAACTGCGAGCCCGCGCTCGCGGAACGGGTGAACGGGATGGGACAGGTCTACCGCGCGCGGGAGGCCGGTGCGGGTGGTGTGCTCGAAGGGCTGCGCCATCACCGCTGGCTGGAATGAGCGCGCCGCACCGGACGTCGGCGGTGCAGGAGGGAGGAGGAGCAGATGGCGGGCAGTGATTTCATCGTGCTGTCGCACAGGGAGCCGTACCAGGAGCATACGACGCCGGAAGGCGACGTCGTACTGCGCCGGAAGACGAACGGTGTGTTCACGACACTGGACTCCGTGATGCGACAGAAACGCGGCACCTGGATCGCGTGGCGCGAGCACACGGAGGGCACCGAGTTCGTGCCGCGGGTGCGCGTACCGGATGCGGACGACCCGTCCGCCTACAACGTGCGTCGCATTCCGCTGACCCCGGACGAGGCCCGCCGCTTCTACTACGACTTCACCTCCACAGCGCTCTGGCCGGTGCTCTTCTCGCTGCTCGACAGGGCCCGCTTCACGGCGGAAGCGTGGGAGACCTACCAGCGTGTGAACCACATGTTCACGGATGCGGTGTGCGAAGAGGCCGCGCCGGATGCGCTCGTCTGGGTCAACGATTTTCACCTGATGCTGACTCCGCGGCTGATCAAGGAGCGGCGTCCCGATCTCCGGCTCGCGCTGTTCCTGCACACCACGTTTCCCCCACCCGACGTCTTCGGTATCCTGCCCTGGCGGGAGGAACTGCTGGACGGGCTGCTGCACCTCGACCTGATCGGCTTCCACATCGCATCGTACGCACAGAACTTCGCCGATACGGCCGAGCGCTTCATGAACGCGGAGGTGCTCGCGGTCGAGGAATCGAGCCTGGTGAAGCACGGGCCGGCGGTCGCAGTGCCGCGCTATCCGCGCACGCTGCGGTATGGCGAGCGGCGCATCGAGCTGGGCGAGTTCCCCGTCGGCGCGGACGTCGACTACTTCACGGGCGAGGCGCAGGCGGAGACGACGAAGCACGCCGCGGAGGAGGTGCGCGAGCGGACCGGCGCGGACACGATCATCGTCTCGGCCGAGCGACTGGACTACGTCAAGGGCGTGCTGGAGCGGCTGGAGTGCTTCGAGCGCTACCTGGAGCGTCACCCGGAACGCCACGGCAACGTGTCCTTCATCCAGATCGCCGTGCCGACGCGCACGGGGATGGAGGAGTTCCAGGCGATGCGGCGGCAGGTCGAGGAGGCGGTCGGCAGGATCAACGGCCGCTTCGGCGGGCTGGAGTGGCAGCCCGTGCTGCACCTGTACGGTTCGCTCGACCGTCCCGAGCTGGTTGGCCTTTACGTTGCCGCGGACATAGCGTGGGTCACACCGTTGCGCGACGGCCTGAACCTGGTCGCCAAGGAGTACGTGGCGGCGCAGATTGGCGGGACCGGTGCCGTCATCCTGTCCGAGTTCGCCGGGGCGGCGGCCGAGCTGCGCGGCGCGATCCTGACCAACCCGTACTCGCCCGACGACATGGATCGCGCGCTCGAAGAGGCAATGGACATGGACGAAGGGGAGCGCACGGGGCGCATGCTGATGCTGCGGGACCGCGTGCTGTCCTGGGACGTGCACCGCTGGTCCCGGGCATTTCTCGACGCGGCGGAGCGCGCAGGCGCAGCGACCGCGCATACCTGATACTGAACCGAGAGTCGGATATGGCCGTGCAGGGTCGGCAGACGGAAGACATCACCAGCGCTCGCGTGCTGATCGTCGACGACGAGGAGGCGGTGATCCGCCTGACGGAGCGCGTGCTCAGCCGTCAGGGCATTGCGAACATCCGGACCACGACCGACCCGCGGCGGGTGCTGCCGCTGTTCCGGGAAGTGGAGCCCGACCTGGTGCTGCTGGACCTCCACATGCCCGGGCTCGACGGCTTCGCAGTGCTCCGGCAGCTCACCGCGCGCGTGCCCGAGGGTGAGTACCTGCCGATCCTGGTCGTCTCGGGTGACCTCACGGCAGAAGCCAAGCAGAAGGCACTCTCGTTCGGGGCCAGCGACTTCGTGCACAAGCCGTTCGACGTCGCCGAGCTGCAGCTGCGCGTGCGCAACCTGCTGCGCATCCGCGAGATGACGGGCCGACTCGAGCAGCGGGTGCGGGATACCGCCACGGAGGCAACGGTCGCCGAGCTGGAGCACGTGAGCCGCCTGGCGCTGGTCGCGGAGCTCTCCGATTATGGCGATGGCGCGCACGTGCAGCGGGTCGGGCGCACCTCGGCCCTGGTCGGCGAGCGGCTCGGCATGGAGCCCGACGAGGTGCACCGGCTGCGCTATGCCGCGCCGCTGCACGACATCGGCAAGATCGCGCTGCCGGACAGCATTCTCCTCAAGCCGGACGCGCTCTCGCTGGACGAGTGGGACGTGCTCAAGACGCACACCACGATCGGCGCCCAGATGTTCACGGGCAGCCGCTCCCTGATCCTGCAGATGGCCGAGGAAATCGCGCTTTACCACCACGAAAACTGGGACGGCACCGGCTACACGCCCGGGCTCGGCGGCGCCGACATTCCCCTCGTCGGCAGGATCGTTGCAGTGGCGGATGTATTCGACGCCCTCACGCACGAGCGGCCGTACAAGGCGGCGTGGTCCGTGGAGGACACGGTGGAGTGGATGGAGAGCATGCGGGGGCGGAAGTTCGACCCCGGCGTGCTCGACGCGCTCTTCGCCGTTCTCGGTACGCAGGACCTCGCCACGCTCGACCCGGAGGACGAGGCGCTCGGGTACACGATCATCTGAACGGGGAGGATGCATGGGAAGCACGCGGAGCTGGGTCCGGAGCGGCGTCATCGCGGGCGTCGCGGCAGCAGTCGTCGTGATTCTCTGGTTCCTCGCGGTCGATCTCATCGCCGGCGAGCCGTTCCGTACCCCCGCGTTCCTGGCCGGCGCACTCTTCGGCGCCGATACGCCCGATTTCAGCGCGGGCAACATCGCGCTCTACACCGTCGTTCACCTGCTGGTCTTCGCGCTGATCGGCGTCGTCGTCGCCTGGGTCGTGTCGCATCTCGACGTGGTCCCGCCCGTCCTGCTCGGACTGGCGCTGGGGTTCCTGATGTTCGACCTGATCTTCTACGGCAGTGTCATGGCGACCGGTGTGGACGTGATCCAGTCGCTCGGCTGGCCCGCCCTGCTCGCGGGCAACCTGATCGCGGGAATCGTCCTCGTGGTAACGCTCACGATGCTGAAGGTGGCGCTGCCGGTGAGCTGGTCGGAGGCGCTGGAGTCGTGGGGCACGATCCGCGAAGGCGTCGTCGCGGGGCTGATCGGCGCGGGCGTCGTCGCATTCTGGTTCCTCATTGTGGACCTCGTCCAGGGTCGCGTATTCTTCACCCCCGCGGCGATCGGCTCGGCGCTGATCGGCGGCGCGCGGGCGCCGTCCGAAGTCGACGTGAGCGCGCTCACGATCCTGACGTTCACGATCGTGCACGTGTTCGCCTTCGTGGTGACCGGCCTGGTCGCTGCCGCCGTGCTGCGGGCTGCAGAGCGCACATCCAGTGTCGTGCTGATCGGGGGTGTGCTGCTCTTCTTCGTCTTCGAGGCGTTCTCGATCGGCCTGCTCGCCATCGTGTCGATGTGGCTGTTCGACGCGCTGTCCTGGTGGAGCATCGCCGCTGCCAACCTGATTGCCGCGCTCGCGATGGGGACCTACCTCGCGCGCAGACATTCACGGCTCCTCAGTGATTTCCGCGACATGGACGCCGAGGAGCGCTTCGACAACCCGCCGCTGACGGCGCGGTAGCACAGGACTCCTGTCCCGCGCGGCGAAGTGGCCGCAGGCACGAACGACGTCGTTCGTACGGCTTCTTCATCGGCGCGATGCTGTTCGTGATGCATCTCGGCTTCGTCAGCTACGTGAGTCGGCGACTGCCGATGACATCGATGTGACGACTCAGTGACCAAAACACGGTTGGTTCCGGGGCGCCGCGCGGGCTAGACTGTCGCGCGGCGCCGTCGCGGCGCCGCTCGTGTTCAGCCAGGAGCAGTCATGAAGAATCGGAATACCATGGACCGGGCGGCCGTCCTGATCGCAACCGTGTTCACGGGCCTGGCCTGCAGCACCACCGTCGCGCAGAACAGCACGGGGCACGCTACGGGCAGTGCGGCTCCGCCGACGCGCGTCATCTTCATCGTTGGTGACGGGAGTGGCCTGGCGCAGTGGAGCGCGCTCAGGCTCGCGCAGGACGCGCTTCCCGCCGTTGCGGAGCTGCCGGTGATCGGCCTCGTCGACACGCGCTGCGATTGCCCGCTCACCACCGACAGCGGCGCGGGTGCGACCGCCTACTCGATCGGCATCCGGACCGGCTACACCATGATCGGCGTGGATGCCGACTCGGTGCCGCACACGACCGTCCTCGAAGCGGCCGAGGCGCGCGGGCTGTCCACGGGCATGGTGACGACCACCCACATCACGGATGCGACGCCCGCGGCGTTCGGCGCGCACGTCCCATCGCGCTACGACCGGTACGGCATCGCCGCGCAGTACGCGGACAGGGACATCGAGGTGCTGCTCGGTGGCGGTCGCTGGTTCTTCGAGCACCACCCATCCGGCTCGCTGCTCGAGCGGCTGCGCACGCGCTACACCTTCGTCGCCACCCCGGCGGAGTTCGCCCGGGTGGACTTCGCGAACACGGACCGGTTGCTGGGCCTGTTTGCCGACTCGACGACGTACCCCGACGCGAGCGTGCGGCCGTCGCTGCCGGACATGGCGCGCGCCGCGCTGACCATCCTCGATCGCAACCCGCGCGGCTTCTTCCTGCTGCTCGAGAACGAGGATACCGACGACCTGAACCATGACAACCAGCCGTTCGACCAGGTCGTGGGCGGCATGCGGGAGCTGGACGACATGATCGCGGTCGCGCTGGAGTACCAGCAGCGCAATCCGGAAACGCTGATCGTCGTCGTGGGCGACCACGAGACGGGCGGGCTGATGGTGACACTGCCGCGCGGCCAGGCACCGAAGGCGACGTTCAGCACGCGCGGGCACTCCTCATCGATGGTCCCGCTGTTTGCCGGCGGCCCGGGCGCCGAGGCCTTCGGAAACTGGCTGACGAACGCCCAGGTCGGACAGCTGCTCATGCGTGCCGTCACCGGCGGCAGCGCAAGCGCGCAGTGAGCGGGCAGGGTTACCCGATCCCCGCGACGACGCATCGCACCGAGCAGACGGTCCAGCGCAGTCGCTTTGTCGCAACACTCGCACATGCACCGGACGTGGACGCCGCGCGCACCTTCATCGAGAGGGTGCGCGCGGAGTTTTCGGATGCGACACACAACTGCTGGGCCTTTCTTGCAGGGCGGCCCGGCAGCACCAGCCATGTCGGCTTCAGCGACGCCGGCGAGCCGCACGGCACCGCCGGTCGACCCATGCTCGATGTACTGCTGCATTCCGGGATCGGCGAGGTCGCGGCAGTCGTGACGCGCTGGTACGGTGGCGTCAAGCTGGGCAAGGGCGGGCTCGTCCGGGCGTACGGCGGCGCGGTGCAGTACAACCTGGAAACGCTGCCGACGAAGCTGCTCGTCGAGCGGATCACGCTGGACGTGCATGTCGGCTACCCGGAGGTCGAGCCGCTGCGCCGACTCCTGGCGGAGGCGGGCGCCGACGTGCTCGAAGAGCATTACGGAGCAGACGTTCGCTACCGCACCGCGGTACCGGTCTCCAACGCACCCGCCCTGCGCCAGGGGGTAGCGGATATCAGCGCGGGACGCGCCCGCATCGAGGACGTGGAACAGGCGTGAGGCACCGTTCGTGCTGCCACGGCGCCCGACGACTACATCGGAGGAACCCATGCAGGCCAGGCTCCTGCACGTGCTGCTGCCAACCGTCCTGATCGCGTGCAACGGCGCACCCGCCCAGACGAATGGCGACATCACCACCCAGCAGCAGGCTCAGTTCACCCCCGGCGAGGCCCTGCTGATCGGAATCGTTCGCGACGTCTCACCGGCCGTGGTCGGCATCCGCACGTCCAGCGGCTCCGGCTCGGGCGTGATCATCACACCGGACGGACTGATCATCACCAATGCGCACGTCGTCGGACGTGGCGGCAACGTACGCGTTTCGCTCGCCAACGGCAGCGAAGTCGACGGCCGCGTGCTCGGTATCGCGCAGACGGTCGACATCGCGGTGATCGACATCCAGGGCGACGACCTGCCGCACGCGGTGCTGGGCGACTCGGACGCGCTGCAGGTCGGCCAGTCCGCGATCGCGATCGGCAACCCCATCGGCTTCGAGCGGACGGTGACCACGGGTGTGCTGAGCGCCATGAACCGTTCGCTCGGCTTCGGCTACGAGGAGCTGATCCAGACCGATGCCGCCATCAATCCCGGCAACTCGGGTGGGCCGCTGCTCAACTCGAGTGGGCAGGTGATCGGCATCAACACGGCGGCCGTGCGCGAGGTGCCCGGCCAGGGTCCGCTCGCCGGCCTGGGCTTCGCGATACCCATCAACCTCGCGCGCGACATCGCCAACCAGCTCGCCACGCAGGGCGTCGTGCGACGCGCGCTGCTCGGCATCCAGCACCGCGAGGTGGATCCGGTCATCGCGGATCAGTTCGGCCTGCCCGTGAATCGCGGCGCAATCGTGCTGTACGTGGCGCCCGCGTCGCCGGCGCAGCGCGCCGGGCTCCGGCAGGGCGACATCATCACGCACATCGATGACGAGGAGCTGGATGACGCGAGTGACCTGCGCCGGATCCTGCGGCAGCACGACCCCGGCGACGTGATCACGGTGCGCGGATTACGGCCCCAGGGCCAGTTCACCGTACGCGTGGAGCTCGGCGAAGCGGTGGGCTGATGTCGAAGCGGGCGCACGTCGATGGACGCGCGCCCGCTGCTGACCAGCTCGGTTCCCGTCCGTTCCACCGGCGGGAAGCGCGAGCCTCAGCCGGACTGCCCGCAGGTCACGGGACCAGCGCGCCGATCATCACCTCACACGCCTCTGCACACGCCCGGCACGCTTCGGCGCACACGGCACAGTGCTTCATGTGCTCACCGTGGCGCGCGCACTCGTCGCCGCAGGCACGACAGATCTCGATGCACGCCTGGAGCTGCGCGCGCAGCGCGGGCGCGTCCCGGTGACTCGGCCGCGTCATCAGTGTGCCCGTGACCCGGCAGACCTCCGCGCAATCCAGGTTCAGCCGGATGCACGTCACCATTTCCTGGACGTTCTGTTCTTCGAGACACGCGTCGGCACACACCGTACACGTCTCTGCGCACTCCATGCATGCCTCGATGCAACGCAGTGCCTCCGCACCGTTGTGCCCCGCAGGATGCGGATGCGCGTCCAGCATCTGCTCGAGTCTGCTCATCGTTCCTCCCTCTGCGGTGTCATCGTGTCAGTGGTCGTCCCGGCCGTGTCCGGATCGGGGCCGCGGTGCCGATGCGACCCTGCTCCGGGGCGTCAGCACTGCCGCTCTGACGACCATGCGACGTCCGGTCCGCCGGAGCGTCGCGCACTGTCTCCTCTGGCACATATCGCTCCACGACTTCCGCCGCGAAGCTGGCGAACTCGCCGATGTCGAGCGGTCGGGCCACTCCCGGGCGCCGGGCCGGTACCAGTCACCCCGGCTGATGCCGGTCCGCAGCCGGCTGACGCCGAGCCAGAGCGCCTGGCGCGTGCCGTAGACGTTGGAGAAGCGGAGCGCGACCGCGGGGATACGACCCGTCCGCCCGGCGTGCGCTACAGCCCCTCGCCGTAGGTGCTCATGCTCGAGACGACCGCTGCTGCCACCGGACGCGGCCACTGGAAATCGGCGGGAGAATTGGCCATATTGCGCTATGACAACAAGTTCGGTCACTTCGACGAAGAGCGGCGTCCGGCCGCAGGCGCGGCCCGGCGCCTGGACGGTCATCGGGCGATCCATGCTGCTGCGCTGCCCCGCGTGCGGTGAGCGGCAGGTGCGCCGGACGTACTTCGATTTCGCGGAATCATGCCCGGCGTGCGGGCTGCGCTTCGATCGCGGCGAGCACGACTACTGGATCGGCGGGTTCATGCTGAACTTCGTGGTGGGTGAGCTGATCGCGGTCGCATTCTTTCTCACCGCAATCGTGGTGACCTGGCCGGATGTGCCGTGGTCCTGGGTGCTGTACGGCTCGATCCTGCCCGCAGCGCTCGGGCCGGCGCTGGCGTATCCCTTCTCGCGCAACCTGTGGTTCGCGCTGGACCTGATCTTCCGGCCCGCTGAGCCGCACGAGTTCGTCGAGCCGTTGGCCTGACCGGCTGGATGTGCTAATGTGCGCGGGGCGGCGCTCGCCGCCCGCAGCACATGAATCATATCCTGGAGGTCAGGTTGTCGGAATCGACGCCGCGCACGCTCACCCACTACGCACTCGCGCGGTTCACACAGGAATACTGGAACCTTGCTGAATCCGAGCGTGAGCGGATCCATTCCCGGCTGCTCGCCGATCTGCGCGCAGCAACGCGCAAGCTGGACATCTACCAGGTCTTTCCGACCGAGCATCGCGCTGACATCTGCATCTGGTCAGCGATCGATGCAACCGAGCTCGGCGCGCCGGCGGCGTTCTTCGAGGCGTTCACGCGTGCGCTGAACCAGCATCGCCGCCATATCGAGATCGTCGACACGCTCTGGGGGCTGACACGCCCATCGCAGTACAGCCGCGCGCAGCGCTCCACGCAGGAGATCGATCCGTTTGCAGAGGAGCGGCTGCCCTACCTCGTCATCTATCCGTTCGTGAAAACGGCGGAATGGTACATTCTGCCGCGCGAGGAGCGGCAGCGGATGATGAACGAGCACATCCGCATCGGCAAACAGTATCCCGAGATCACGCAGCTTCTGCTCTACTCGTTCGGGCTGCAGGACCAGGAGTTCGTGGTGGTCTACGAGATGGAAAACCTGCAGCAGTTTTCCGACCTGGTGGCGGAGCTGCGCAGCAGCGAGGGGCGGATCTACACGGTGCGCGACACACCGCTCCACACCTGCATCTATCGGCCGGCGGAGGAGACACTCGCACTGTTCCGGTAGGCGTTACCGGTCGATGCAACGAGCAACCTCGGGGAAACCATGACGAGCACACGGGCGGTTCATGGACGGGACGTGTCGGACGGGTTGCGCCATGTGGTTGCTGCGCTGGCTCTCCTGCTGGCCGGAGGGGCGTGCACGACCGGCGGCCAGTCGGAGCAGGCTGCGTCCGCCACCCTCCAGGACACCACGGCTCGCGTTGCGCAGATCACCGGGCTCACGCGCCCCGAAGCGGTACGTTACGACCCGGAGCAGGATGTCTGGTTCGTGTCGAACTACGGGCCCAGCCAGGACAGCGTGCGCGACGCCAACGGCTACATCTCCAGGGTGAGCGCCGACGGCACCATGGAGCAGCTCCGCTTCATGAGCGGCACGCCGCAGGCGCCGCTGCACGCACCGCGCGGCATGATCATCCGTGGCGACACGCTGTTCGTGGCGGATGCGGACGGCGTGCACGGGTTCCATCGCACCACCGGCGCGCACCTCGCCTTCATCGACATGAGCGCGCTGGAGCCGGGCTTCATCAACGACCTCGCCTTTGACGCGGACGGTGTGCTGTACGCCACGGACACGGGGCGCGCACGCGTGTACCGCATCCGCGGCGGGCGGGCGGAGATCGCCGTCGAAGGAGAGGAGACCGGTCCGCCGAACGGCATCACCTGGGACGCAGCGCGCGCCGCGTTGCTGCTTGCTCCCTGGAACGGCGAACAGCGGCTGCGCGCATGGGACCCTGCAAGGAATTCCTTCACGGTGGTCGGTCGACTGACGGGCGGCAATTTCGACGGCATCGAGATCGTCCCGGCCGGTGTGCTCGTCGCGAGCCAGGTCGATTCGACCCTGTACGTGTTCGACGGTGAACGCTCGACGCCGGTAGTGCGTGTGCCGGGCGCGCCCGCCGACATCGGGTACGATACGCGCCGCGGTCGTGTGGCCGTGCCGTACATCGCGCTGGACCGCGTCGATATCTGGGACCTGGCACAGCCGCAGTAGCTGCGTACGGCTCATAGCCGCGCTCGATGCATCTGCAGACGCCGCGCGGGCTCAGCTCCCCGCGCGGCCTCGTGTACCACCTCTCCCGGGACTCATCGGGCGGTGCCGCACATCGCCACTCCACTGCCTCGACTGGCCCGCATCCTGCCCGCTGCCCGCCGGACCTGGCGCGGAGGTGATGCGTGCTCGACCTGCTGAAGGATACGGTCAGGGAATTCCTGGACGACCGCTGCACGACCCTGGCCGCTGCGATTTCGTACTACACCGTCTTCGCGCTGCCACCACTGCTCGTGCTGATCCTGACCGTGGTCGGTCTGCTCGTCGATCCAAACGAAGTGCAGGGGCGCATCAGCCAGGAGGTCGGCTCGCTGATCGGGCCGGACGCCGCGCGGATGGTGGGCACGATGATCGAACAGGCGGGACAGCTGCAGAGCGGGCCCGCGGCGCTCATCGGCGTGGTCGCGCTGCTCTTCGGCGCGACCGGCGCATTCATGCAGCTGCAGGGTGCTCTGAACCAGGCGTGGGAGGTACCGCAGCAGAAGCAGACAGGCGGCATCAAGGGGCAGGTGGTGAAGCGTGTGCTGTCGCTCGGAATGATCCTCGGCGTCGGCTTCCTGCTCCTGGTTTCCATGGTGCTCGGCGCAGTCGTGACTGCGGCAGGTGATACGCTTTCAGCGTTCCTGCCGGAGTTCCTGTCGGGAACCATGCTGCAGGTGCTTCAGACTGTGGTGAGCCTGCTGCTCGTTTCGGCCCTGTTCGCGGCCATCTTCGAGATCCTGCCGGATGCCAGCATCGCGTGGCGTGACGCGGTCGTGGGTGGCGTGGTCACGGGTCTGCTCTTCGTGATCGGCAAGACACTGATCGGGGTGTACCTCGGCAGCAGCGATCCGGGCAGTGCTTTCGGCGCGGCCGGCGCACTCGCGGCGATCCTCGTGTGGATCTACTACTCGGCGATTATCGTGCTGCTCGGCGCCGAGTTCACGCAGGTGTGGGCGCGCCATCATGGGCGCGGGCCTTCTCAGCAGACGACCGTGCTGGAGGTCCCGCCCGCAGCCGCGTCGGGGGCGTAGCGCTCATCCGGCGCGTGCGGGCGGCACGTCCCCGCTTCATCCCGTTGCGTGCGCGACCGGCGTCTCCTGCCGTGCGACCTTCTGCGCCGGCTTCGGCGGCAGTGCGGCCAGGATCGGGAAGCGCCGGACGATGAAGATGTAGGCCGCGATCTCGGCCGCGACGAGTCCCACCGTGACCATGATCTCCCCGACGGACGGGAAGTACACCGCGCCCGGAGCCGGCTGGTACGCGATCAGAAAGACCGAGAAGCGGTAGAGAGTTCCCGCGAGCAGGATCAGCATGCCGCCGCGGAACAGGTTGCTGCGCGCGATGTTCGGCTGCAGCAGCACACCGATGCTGGCGACGGCGAGCAGCATCTCGACGGTGAACCAGAACGTGAAGCGGTCGAACGCGAGCAGCAGGCCGAGCTGGCCGCGCAATGCGAGGTCGCCGACGCGCAGCACGAGGAACAGGCCCATCAATCCGGCGGCAATGCGTCCCAATGGGGCCAGCAGCCGGTACTCGGACGGGCGGCCGAACGCCCGGCTCGAGACCGACGACTCGAGCACCACGCCGCCATAGCCCATCGCGATGCAGGTGATCAGGAAGAGCAGGGGCAGCAGTGGTGTGCTCCAGAGCGCGTGCACCTTCGGTCCCGCGAGCAGCATCAGCGAGCCGAGCGACGACTGGTGCATCGTCGGCAGCAGGATGCCGAGCGCGATGATGAACGGCAGTGCGCGCTCCATGCGTGGCAGCCAGCGCTCGGAGAAACGGCGCAGTCCGGGATTGCGGGCCGCGCGTCCGCCCTCGAGGAACGCGGGTGCCAGCTCGATCCATCCGACGAACACGTAGAGCGTGATGCAGAGCGCGACCTCGAGCAGGATCGAGTTGAGGTTCCAGCTCCACACGGCAGCGAGGCCGTAGAGGTTCCAGTAGCGGCCGAGGTCGATCACCACGCTCAGCCCCGCGATCGTGTAGCCGAGCGCGCTGGTCAGGATCGCCGACCGCACGAGCGGGTGGTACTGCCCGCGGTTGAGTGCGTAGACGAGGATCGCGACTGCATAGCCACCGCAGGCGATCGCTGTGCCGGTCACGACGTCGAACGCGATCCAGATCCCCCAGGGATACGCGTCCGACAGCGCGGTGACCGAGCCGATCCCGAACAGGAATCGCCAGGCGAGGATCGCCGCGGCAATGCCGACGAGGCCGAGCAGGACCAGGTACGAGGGTGTCATCAGGCGCCCGCCGACGGGCGCAGCCGCTGCGTGTGCCATGCTCATGCCTCCCGGTTCTCTGCGGCGGCGTCGTCCGCGGGCGGCTGCCGGCGATTGCGCCACACCGAAACGGCGAGCACACCGTACAGCGCGATCGGCGCGATGAATCCCTTGTAGACAGCGTGCTGAATCGTTTCCGGCAGGCTTGGCACGGAGCGTGTGCCGAGATCGGGCAGGCCGAGACTGGCAAACTGAACGCCCCGTGGCGCCAGGTAGAGCACCTGCGTGCCGCCGCCGTCGAACTCGCCGTACACCTTCGCCTCGTAGCGCTCCGGCTCTGCCTCGAGCCGCCGATGCGCCTCGGCGAGCAGCTCCTCGCGCGTGCCGTAGATCACGGCCTGGCGCGGGCAGACCTCCACGCACGCCGGAATGCCGCCCTCGGCGATCCGGTGCGCGCACAGCTCGCATTTCACGATCTTCGGCAGGGCCGCGTTCCACTCGAACTGCGGCACGCCGTACGGGCAGCCGATCTGGCAATACCGGCAGCCGACGCACTTGCTGCCGTCCCACGTGACGATGCCGTGCTCCCGCTTCTGGAACGCGCCCAGCATGCACGCCGACACGCACCCCGGATCGACGCAGTGCATGCACTGCATCTTCATGAACGAGGACTGCTCGCCGTCGCTGTAGTACTTGATGATGTTCTTGGTGTTGCCGGAGAGCGAGTCGGGCGAGTCCCAGCGGCTCTCCGGATCCTCCGGCTTCAGACCGTTCGCCTCACGACAGGCGACCATGCATGCCTTGCAGCCGACGCACAGCGTCGCATCGTAGAGCAGGCCGACGGCGTCGGCAGGCGCCTGTTTCGGCTCGCGCGCGTGTGCGGGCGCGACTGTCGAGGCAACTGCCGCCCCCGCGGCGGCCAGCGTCTTGAGCGCGGAACGACGGGACAACGACATGCTCACCTCCCCGCGATCGGGGGTGACAGTGCTGGATGAGACAGTGTTTCCATGCGCAGCCACCAGAGGTCCGGCGCTTCGGGCTCCGACCGTTGCCGGACCGGCCGGCCGAGCCGCGCCAGCTCCTCTGCAACTGCGGCCAGCGCGTCCGGTACGCTGCGGAGTACGGCGTCGCTCAGACCGAGGTGCGTATCCACCGTCTCCGGGACGACGCCGACGAGAACCACGTCCTGCGGCGCGCTGCCCTGCAGCTCGAGCAGCATGAGCGTCGCGCCGAGCCCGGGATCGTGCGGGCTCAGCCGCTCCTTCGGCGGCTGCCGCACCAGGTCCGCCTTCCGATAAATCCGGATGCTGCCGGGCGGCGCGTCGAGCCGGACCGTGTCCAGCACGATGACGGCCTCGTAGACCATGAGGTATGGTGAGAGGTCCAGCCCCGGTGTGCCGACGTCCGTTACGGCGACATCCGGGTGCAGCTCGTACGCGGCGCTGAAGCAGCGGGCCGCGTACGGGCCGAAGCCGTCATCATGCATGAGCACGTTGCCGAGGCCGAGAACGCCGCAGGCCGGTGCCGGTCTCATGAGCCGAGCACCTTCACGCGCGAGACCTCGTTGCCCTCGACGTCCTGCGTGTGGATCGCACAGGCGATGCACGGGTCGAACGAATGGATCGTGCGGATCACCTCGAGCGGCCGCTCGGGGTCGGCCACCGGATTCGCGATCAGCGACGCCTCGTAGGGGCCGAGCCGGTTGCGCTCGTCACGCGGGCCCGCGTTCCATGTGGAGGGCACGACGGCCTGGTAGTTCCTGATCGCGCCGTCGTCGATCACGACCCAGTGGGACAGCGTGCCGCGCGGCGCCTCGTGGAAGCCGAAGCCGCGCACCTCGCCCTTCGGGAAGACCGGCTCGTTGAACGTCGCGGTGTCGCCCGACCCGATGTTGTCGAGCAGCAATTGCCAGTGCTTCGGGCCGAGGTCAGCCAGCACACTGGCGCGGATCGCGCGCGCGAGATGGCGCCCCAGCGTCGAGTGCAGTGCACCGATACCGACCTCCGTGCCCGCGATCGATGACGCAGTTGCAAGTGCGAGGTCCACGTACTGACGGAAGCGCGGATCACCCGCCGCGTAGCCGACGAGCACGTGCGCCAGCGGTCCGACCTGCATGGGTTCGCCGTTGAAGCGCGGCGCCTTCACCCACGAGTACCTGCCGTCGTCCTGGAAGCCGGTGTAGTTCGGGACCGTATCCTCCTCGTAGGGATGCCGCGTCCAGTCGCCATCGTACCACGCATGCGCGATGGACTCGGTGACACCATCGCGGAAGTAGGCATCGTCGAACCGGGTGATTGGCCGGTACGTGCCGAGGTCCCGGTTCATGATCGTGCCGCCGGGCAGGTCGAACTCCGTGCCGGCCGTGTCGAGCGGCAGGTCGGGCACGGCGAGGTAGTTGGTGACGCCGGCACCGTGGCCGAGCCACTCCGGGTACATCGCGCCGACCGCGATCACGTCCAGCAGATACACCTGGTGCACGAACTGCGAGACCTCGCCGAGCAGGCTCTGCACCTGCGCGAGCTTCGTCATGTTCAGCGTCGCCTGGTTGTCCAGGTTGATCGCGTTCGCGACACCGCCCACGGCCAGGTTCTGGATGTTCGGCGTCTTGCTGCCCAGGATCGCGACGACCTGGTTCGCCTTGCGCTGGTACTCGAGCGCCTGCAGGTAGTGCGCTGTGGCCAGCAGGTTCACCTCCGGCGACAGCCGCATCGCCGGGTGCCCCCAGTAGCCGTTGGTGAAGATGCCGAGCTGACCGCTGTCGACGACCGACTGCACCTTGTCGCGCACGGCGGACAGCTCGCGCCAGTGGTTGTGCGGCCACTCCGAAATGCTGTCCGCGATGCGTGCGGCCTCTCGCGGGTCGGCCTTCAACGCAGACGTGACATCCACCCAGTCCAGCGCCGAGAGGTGATAGAAGTGCACGATGTGATCGTGCAGCGCGTGCGCGATCAGGATCAGGTTGCGGATGTACTGCGCATTCTTCGGCACTTCCAGATTCAGCGCGTTCTCCACAGCGCGCACCGATGCGATCGCGTGCACGGTGGTGCACACGCCGCAGATGCGCTGCGTGAACAGCCAGGCCTCACGCGGATCGCGCCCCTCGAGGATCAGCTCGATGCCGCGCCACATCGTCCCCGAGGACCACGCATTGCGCACCGCGCCACCATCGACCTCCACGTCGACGCGCAGGTGACCCTCGATGCGGGTCACGGGGTCGACCACGATTCGCTGACTCATGCGTTGCTCCCGGGCTCGGGCTGCGTCTCCGTTTCCATCTTCTTCGCGGCGCGCACACCGGCCCCGACGAGACCGCCAACGACCAGTCCGGCAACGCCGGTAGCGATCGCGCCGACATTCCCGGCAGGTGCCGATATGGGCGCATGCCCGGCTCCCGGTGTCGTGAAGGGAATGCCGATGGTGGCGTGCAGCGGGACCTTGAAGGCGATGTCCTGCTCCGTGCATCCGAAGCACGGGTGGCCGATGCCGATCGGCCATGCGTCCGGCACGTCACAGAACGCCTGGGTCGAGCAGTTCGCGAAGGTCTGCGGCCCCTTGCAGCCGAGCTCGTAGAGGCACCAGCCCTGGCGGTGCCCCTCGTCACCGAACTTCTTCGCGAAACGGCCCGCATCGAAGTGCGGCCGGCGCGGGCAGTGCTCGTGGATCGTGCGGCCGTACGCGAACAGCGGGCGGCCCTTGTCATCGAGTGCCGGCAGCGACCCGAGTGTCGCGTACTGCAGCACCACGCCAAGGAAGTTGTACGGGTTGGGCGGGCAGCCCGGGATCGTGACCACGGTCTTCCCGGCCAGCACCTGCGGTGCGCCCTGCGCGCCGGTCGGGTTGGGACCGGACGACGGGATGCCGCCCCAGGATGCACAGCTGCCGATGGCGATGATCGCGCCGGCCTGCGCGGCAGTCTCCTCCAGCATGTCCACGGCCGTCTGGCCACCGATCATGCAGTAGATGCCGTTGTCCTTCGTCGGGATCGCGCCTTCGACCACGAGCACGTACTTGCCGGCATTGTCCGCCATGGCCTGGCGGCGCGCGGCCTCGGCCTGGTGGCCTGCGGCGACGAACAGGGTTTCGTGGTAGTCGAGGGACACGAAGTCGAAGATGACGTCGGCGATGTCGGGGTGGCTCGCGCGCAGCAGCGACTCCGTACACCCCGTGCACTCCTGGAAGTGCAGCCAGATGACCGACGGCTTGCGACCCGCCTGCGCCTCCTGCGCGAAGCTCGCCGCCACCTGCGATGGCAGCCCCACCGCCGCCGCGGCGAGCGAACACACCTTGAGAAAGTCACGGCGGTCGACCACCGTGGCCGCGGACTTCCGCAGCAGCATCTCCGGAACCATGCGACCTCCTGTAACCGTCGCCGTCAGGCGGGAGCCTGTGGCCGCTGCGCAGGAGGACGAACACTCGTTCGAGGTCTGCGACAGCGATGAATCGCACGTCGCCGGCAGAGGGGGGAGTACCGCCGATGGTCCTATTCCTAGGGTGCGGTGCTGTGCGCGGGTGTAGGGCAGTGGCGGAACCTGCGTAGGGCAGGCCCCCAGCCAGGCAGGGTGCGGCTGCCGCATCTGCCGGAAATGGGCAGAACTGCGACGTGGTGCCGCGTGCCGACGCTGCGTGCAGGGCGCCGGCACGCGGGGGCGGGAGCCGCGGAGCGATGCGGAGGATACGACGGCTGCGCGCCCGCCGTCGTCAGCAGATGCGGGGCAGCTGCTCGCCGCTCAGCATCTCGATCGCGCGCAGCCCGCCGATGCGGCTGCGCTGGAGCACATGACCCGGGTGTTCGTCCGTCACCGTTCCGATGCGCGCGGCGTCCCTGCCGAGCGGATGCGCGCGCAGCGCGTCGAGTGCCTGCTCGGCACGATCCGCTGCCACAAAGGCGATCAGCTTGCCCTCATTGGCGACGTACAGCGGATCGAAGCCGAGGATCTCGCATGCGCCACGCACCTCGTCGAGCACCGGGATCGCAGCCTCGTCGATGCGGATCCCGACGCGGGCCGAGTCCGCGATCTCGCACAGCGCGGATGCGACGCCGCCACGCGTCGGATCGCGCAGGACGTGCACATCGGTGCCGATCGCATCGAGCAGGGCGGCGACCATGCCGTGCAGCGCCGCAGAGTCGGTCGCCAGCGCGGTCTCGAATTCGAGGCCTTCGCGGATCGACATGATGGCGATGCCGTGGGTGGCGATCGAGCCGCTCACGAGCACGGCGTCGCCCGGCCGGGCGCGGCGCGGCGCGAGCTCGATGCCGGCCGGCACGATGCCGACACCCGTCGTGTTGATGAAGATGCCGTCGCCCTTGCCGCGGTCGACGACCTTGGTGTCACCCGTGACGATCGGCGTGCTCGCGGCCGCCGCGGCGTTGCGCATGGACAGTGCGATGCGCCACAGGTCCGCCATCGGGAACCCCTCCTCCAGGATGAACCCGGCGGACAGCGCCAGTGGCCGCGCACCGCACATGGCCAGGTCGTTGATCGTGCCGTGCACCGCCAGCGACCCGATGTCGCCGCCCGGGAAGAAGGGCGGATCGATCACGTAGGAATCGGTCGAGAAGGCGACGCGGCCGCCGTGCACGTCGAGCACGGCGCCGTCGTGCAGCGCGGCGAGTACGTCGTTCGGGTACGCGCCCAGGAAGATCTTCTCGACCAGTGTGCGCGACAGCCTGCCGCCGCCGCCGTGCGCGAGCACGACGTTCGGGTAATCGACGATCGGCAGCGGGCACTCGAGCTGCATCGTCTCCACGCTCATACGAGCACCCTCCCGTAGTTGTAGTACGCGGCGCAGGCACCCTCGGAGGAGACCATCGGTGCGCCGAGCGGGTGCTCCGGTGTGCAGCGCCTGCCAAAGGCGGGGCACTCGTGCGGCTTGTGGTGGCCCTGCATGATCGCGCCGGAGATGCACTCCGCAGGCTCATCGGCGGTGATCGCGCCGACCTGGAAGCGCAGCTCGGCGTCGTGTGCGGCGAACTCGGGGCGCAGCGACAGCCCGCTCGCGGGGATCTCGCCGATGCCGCGCCACTTCCGCTCGCCCGCCATGAACACCTGCGTGACGATCTGCTGCGCGAGCGTGTTGCCCTCGCGGCGCACGGCGCGCACGTACTGGTTCTCCACGCCGATGCGCCCGTCCTCCAGCATGTCGATGAGCATCAGCGTGCCGTGCAGCAGGTCGAGCGGCTCGAACCCCGTGACGACCATGGGCACCTGGTACTTCTGCGCGATCGGCTCATACTCGTGGTAGCCCATGATCGCGCAGACGTGCCCCGCGGCGAGGAACCCCTGCACGCGGTTGGTCGCGGCACCGAGGATTGCCTCCATGGCGGGCGGCACGAGCACGTGCGAGACCAGCATGCTGAAGTTGTGGACACCGCGGTGCGCGGCTTCCCACACGGCCATGGCATTCGCGGGCGCTGTCGTCTCGAACCCCACGGCGAAGAACACCACCTCGCGCCCGGGGTTCTGCTGCGCGATGCGCACGGCATCGAGCGGCGAGTACACGATGCGGACGTCGCCACCCGCGGCCTTGACGCTGAGCAGGTCCGTCTCGCTGCCCGGCACGCGCAGCATGTCTCCGAACGACGTGAAGATGACGCCCGGCATGCGCGCGATCGCGATCGCGCGGTCGATCATCTCGAGCGGCGTGACACACACCGGGCAGCCCGGGCCGTGCACGATGTGCACCTGCTCCGGCAGCATGCGGTCGATGCCGAACTTGATCAGCGTGTGCGTCTGTCCGCCGCACACCTCCATGAGCGTCCACTCGCGTGTGACGCGCTGGTGGATCGCGGCGAGCATCTTCTGCGCGTCGGCCGCATCGCGGTACTCGTCGACGTATTTCATGATGCCGCCTCCGGCTGGGGTATCGCGAGCTCACCGAGCTCGTCCATCGACTCCAGGTACGCAAAGACGCGCGTGGCCTCCTCCTCGTCGATGATCGAGATCGCGAAGCCGACGTGCACGACGACGAAATCGCCGACGCTCGCCTCCGGTGTGTATGCGAGGCAGACCTCCTTCACGATGCCCGCGAAGCTGACCCGCGCCATGGCCATGCCGACCGGGCTCTCGTCGATGCTGATGATCCTGCCGGGAACGCCGAGGCACACGTTACACCTCCTGTTGCGCGAGCCGGGCGGCTGCGACCGCGATCTGGCCGAGCGCAATGCCGCCGTCATTGGGGGGTACCTGCGCATGCAGCAGCACCTCGTGCCCCTGCGTGCGCAGCAGCGAGACCGTCCGCTCCAGCAGCAGCCGGTTCTGGAAGCAGCCGCCGGACAGTGCAACGGTCTCGACGTCAGCGCGCGCGCACACCTGCGCGATGCCGGCGGCGAGGCCGTTGTGGATGCGGGCGGCGATACGGGTGCGATCGATGCCACGCACCAGGTCGGCGAGTACTGCATCGAGCAGGGGCCGCCAGTCGAGCACGAGCGCGCCGTCCTCGCTCTGCAATGCCAGCGGATACCGGGCGTTCTCCGTGCCGGCGGCCAGCGCCTCCAGCTCGATTGCCGCCTGGCCCTCGTACGTGGCGACCGGTGAAAGGCCGAGCAGTACTGCAAGCCCATCGAGCAGGCGACCGGCACTGCTCGTCACTGGCGTGTGGAAGTTGCGCTCGAGCATGCGCAGCAGCAGATCGCGCCGGTTCTCATCGATGCTCTCGAGCGCGAGGAGACTGCGGGAACGCAATGCATCCGCACCGAACCGCTCGTGCAGCAGCGCGAGCGTGGACCGGCGCGGCTCCTGGATCGCCGCATCGCCCCCCGGCAGCCGGAACGTGCGCAGGTGTGCCACGCGCGTGACGCCGGCAGCGTCGCCGAGCAGGAACTCGCCTCCCCAGATCGTGCGATCCGTGCCGAGGCCCGTGCCGTCCCACACGACGCCCAGTGCCGGGCCCTCCCGGCGGTTCTCCGCCAGGCACGCGGCGTGGTGCGCATGATGGTGCTGCACACTTATCAGCGGGACACCGGACTCTGCTGCAAAGCGCGCTGCCCACTGTGTCGCCGCGTAGTCCGGATGCAGGTCGTGCGCGATCGCGACCGGGCGGCCCTGGTACATCCGCAGGAAATCCGAGATCACCCGCTCGAAGGCGCGCTGCGCGGGCACGGCCTCCAGGTCCCCGATGTGCTGGCTCAGGAAGACGTCGCGGCCGCGTGCGAGTGCGATCGTGTTCTTGAGCTGGGCGCCGACCGCCAGCAGGTCGGGCACGGGCCGCCGCAGCGTGACGGGCAGCGGCGCATAGCCGCGTGCGCGTCGCAGCAGGCGCGGTGCGCCGGCAGCAAAGAAGGCGACACTGTCGTCCACGTGGCGGGCAATCGGACGGTCGTGCGTGAGGAACAGGTCGGCAACGTCCCGCAGGCGATCGAACGCCTCTTCGCTGCTGATGCAGATCGGCTCGTCGCTCAGGTTGCCGCTGGTCGCGACGACAGGACGCCGGAACGCTGCGAGCAACAGGTGCTGCAGCGGCATTGCGGGCAGCATCACGCCCAGCCGCTGCTGGCCGGGCGCCACCGCTGCAGCCGCGCATGCATCCTCGCGCCTGTCCAGCAGCACGATCGGTGCGGCGGGCCCGCGGAGCAGCAGTGCCGCTTCCTCGCCGACCGTGCATAGAGCACGCGCTGCGTCCGCGTCACGCACCATCAGTGCGAACGGCCGCACCGGCCGGTGCTTGCGCTCCCGCAGCCGCCGCACCGCAGGCTCGCTGGTGGCGTCCACCATGAGATGAAAGCCGCCCAGCCCCTTGATTGCCAGGATGCGGCCGGCCTCGAGCTCGGCGACCGCACGCCGGATGATCGCGCCGTCGTCGCCGGCATCGAGGACGTCACCGGCGGCATCGTGCAGCGCCAGGTGCGGCCCGCACGAGGGGCACGCGTTCGGCTGCGCGTGGAAGCGACGATCGAGCGGCTCGTGGTACTCGGCGTCGCACGTGCCGCACATGCGGAAGCCGCTCATGGTCGTGTTCGGCCGATCGTAGGGCAGCGCCTGTATGATCGTGAAGCGCGGGCCGCAGCTGGTGCAGTTGGTGAACGCGTAGCCGGATCGGCGGTCCGCAGGATCGAGCACCTCCGCGAGGCACTCGCCACACGTCGCCAGGTCGGGCAGCATGACCGTTTCGAGCAGGCCAGTGGTCTGGCTCGGCAGAATCGAGAAGCCGGCAGCACCCAGTGCGGCGATCGGTCGCTCGTCCACGGCCTGGACCCTTGCCTGCGGCGGCGCCTGCTGCGCGAGAGCGGCCAGGAACGCGCGCAGCACCGATGGCGCGGCTTCCGCCTCGATGATCACGCCGCCCGTGTCGTTAGAGACCCAGCCCGCAACGCCGAGCGAGTGCGCGAGCCGGTACACGAAGGGGCGGAAGCCGACGCCCTGCACCGCACCACGCACGCGGATGCGCAGGCGCGCGGGTGCCCCGCTCACGCGGGCTGCAGGGCGAGCTGCTGCAGCAGTTCGGACAGCCATGCCTGCACGCCGTCTCCTGTACGTGCCGAGACGCGGTGGATGGGAGCGGTCGGGTTGACCATGCGGACGCCGCGCTCGAACGCGGCATCGTCGAACTCGAAGACGTCGGCGAGGTCGTACTTGTTCAGCACGACGAGGTCGGCGCTCGCGAACATGCCCGGATACTTGTACGGCTTGTCGTGACCCTCCGGCACGCTCGCGATCACCAGGTTCAGGTCGGCGCCGAGCCGGTAGTTCGCCGGACAGATCAGGTTGCCGACGTTCTCGATGAACAGCAGGTCGATCGAGTCGAGCGGCAGGTGCTCCAGTGCGGAGCGGATCATCGGCGCGTCCAGGTGGCAGTTGCCGCCCGTGTTGATCTGGACGACGGGCACACCGTGCGCCGCGATCAGGTCGGCATCGATGCTGGATGCGATGTCACCCTCGATCACCCCCGCCCCGAGCTGCTCCGGCAGACTGCGGAGCCGCTCCAGCACCTGCAGGATCAGCGATGTCTTGCCGGCCCCCGGCGACGCCATGACGTTGACCACGCGCACGCCGTTCGCCCGGAAGGTCTTCTCGTTCTCCAGCGCGACCTGGTCGTTCGCCTTCAGGATCTGCTGGACCACCGGTACCTGCATCTTCCACCTCGATGCTCTCCACGTGGAACGACTGGCCGCCGTGGACGGTGAGCGTGAGCGCGTCGCAGGCGGGGCATGTGAACGGGAGCGGTGGCGCGACGTCGCGCTGCAGGCCGCAGCCTGCACAGGTCAGCACCGCGGGCTCGCGGCGCGTCCGCAGCACGGCGTTCTCCGCCAGGGTGCCGCGGCTGAGCACGTCGAAGTAGAACTGCACGGAATCGTCGACGATGCTCGTCAGTTCGCCGATCGCCAGGTCGATCGCGAGAATGCGCCGGCCGCCCGCCTGTCGCGCGGCCTCCAGCGCCGTCGCCAGGATGCCCTGTGTGGCAGGCAGCTCGTGCATAGGCCAACGCTATGGCCGGCCGCACACGCGTCGTTATGGGGACGCGGCGGAATCCTGCGTGGGGAAGCGACCCCGCCGCGTCAGGGAATGGATTACGGAGGGGAGGGTGTGAAATGGTGCAACGCGCGCACGCGCGTGAGGGCGGCCCGGCAGCGGAGGCCGGACCGCCCCTTCGGCTGGCTCTACGGGTTCTCGAAGTACAGCGGCGGCCGCTCGGCCCAGCGCTCGCGGCCAGCCAGCTCCTGCAGGGTGGCGGCATCGAAGAGACGGCCGTTGACCATGACCATCTGCACGCTGTCGGTGTTGCGGATGTTCTCGAGCGGGTTGCGCTCCAGCACGACGAGGTCCGCGAGCTTGCCCGGCTCCAGTGAGCCGAGGTCGCGGTCCATCCCCAGGTAGCGGGCGCCCATCAGTGTAGCGACGTCCAGCGCCTCGATCGGGCTCATGCCGCCCTGCTCGAACATCCACAGCTCCCAGTGGGCGCCCAGCCCCTGGAGCTGGCCGTGCGCGCCCAGCTGCACGAGGCCACCGGCGTCGTACACCTCCTTCGCGCCCTGCATGATGCGGATGTGATTCCAGTCGTCGTCCGCGGCCATGAGCCGGCGCCGCGAGCGGGGCAGCACCACGTCGCGCGGCGTGAAGCGGTTCAGCAATTCGTGCCGCCACACGTCCATGTGCTGGTAGAAGTAGTACTCGCCAGACAGTCCGCCGTAGCCGACGATCGCGGTCGGCGTGTAGCCGACCTGGCTCTCGGCGAACAGCGTCACGATGTCATCGTACAGCACGGGCACCGGCAGCGAGTGCTCGACACCGGTGTGGCCGTCCAGGATGTGCGAGACGTTGAAGTAGTAGAGCGAGCCGCCCTCCGGCACGACCATGATGCCGGTCTCATGGCCCGCCTTCACGATCATCTGCCGCGCGTCGCGCCGCTGGTGGTTGTAGCTCTTCACGCTGATCGCGCCGACCGCCTTCATGCGGCGCAGGTGCGAGAGCGCATCCTCGTAGTTCTCGACCACCGCCTTGAACGGCGTCTCCGCGCCGTACAGGATCGTGCCCGTCGAGTACAGTCGCGGCCCGAGCTTCAGCCCCGCACGGATCATCTCGCTGTTGGTGAAGACCGTCTCCGTGCTGTTGGACGGGTCGTGCGAGGTGGTCACGCCGAAGGCCAGGTTCGCCAGCAGCGGCCAGCTCTGCTGCGCGAGGATGCCGGCGCTCTCGCCTCCCACGTGCGCATGGACGTCGATGATGCCGGGGATGATCGTGCGGCCGGTGACGTCGACGCGCTCGGCGTCGCCGGGCACCTGCACGCTGGCGGCAGGTCCCACCGCGACGATGCGGTTCTCGCGCACGACGATCGTGCCGTTCTCGATCACGCGGGGCGTGCTGCCGCCCTCGGGCGCCATCGTGATGATGCGGCCGCCGGTCAGCGCGACCGTGCCGGTCGGGGTGTCGGCCGACGTCGTGAAGCCGATCTGCACACCGGCGGCTTCCGGCTCGGCAGGCTCTGCACCGCCGTCGGAGAGGAACGCGAACGTGCGGTCGAGCGTGCGGGTGAAGTATTCCGGCCCCAGCGTCCAGTGCACGCGGCTGCCGTCGCCCGACCAGTGCAGGTACATGCCGGCGTCGCGCGAGATGCGCGCGACGGGGTAGCCGCTCACGCGCGGCCCGAGCGTGATCGTGCGGCCGGTGTGCGGGAACGCAGCGACGTAGGCGTGATACCGCTCGGCGAATGCCACCCACTGGCCGTCCGGTGACGGCACGATGTCCGTCGCGTTCTCCGACTCGAAGTGCACGACCTCGTCGGCGCCGTTCAGGTCCACCGAGTACAGCGTCATCTTGCCGTCACGGCTGCCGCGCAGGTAGATGCGCTCGCCCGTGTGATCGAACATCGGCGCGTTGCCGCTGTCGGTCACCTTGCGCGGCTCGCCGCGGCCGTCGGCGCTCACGACGAAGACGCCTGGGCTCTCGGCATACATGAGGCCGCGGATGTCGTCGTCACCGACGGCGCGATAGACGATCCAGCGGCCGTCGGGCGAGAACGACGGCTGCGTGTAGTGGCCTGGCGTGGTCACCACGTCGCGCAGGTTGGAACCGTCGACGAGCGCGACGCGGATGCGGCCGGCATCCGTATCGTCCCAGCTCGCGAATACGATCGAGCGGCCGTCGGGCGAGAAGCGGGGCGCGGATTCCGTGGCATCGCCGCGCGTGAGCCGCCTCGGCTCGCCGTCGGGCATCTGCCTGACGTAGATGCGGCCGAGTGCGGAGTAGGCGACGTGGCGCCCGTCGGGTGACGTCGTGACGTCGCGCAGCATGCGCACCGGGAACTCGTCCGGCGCGACCTCGACCGGGAACCGCAGCGGCTCGTGCACCACCTGCTCGACCTGCACGCGATACGGGATCTCCGCGAACTGCTGCGTCTCCGTGTCCACACGCCAGAGCTTGCCCTCGCCCCAGATCACGATCGTGCGGTCGTCCGGCAGCCACGCGTACTGAGGGTAGACGCCGTGGATCGACCAGGCCTCCTGCATGTCGCGGTCGAGCCGGTCGAAGACCGGCCACTCGCGCCCCGTCTCGACGTCCTTCAGGAACAGCACGGTCTCGAGATCGACGCGGCGGATGAACGCCAGGCGACGTCCGTCCGGCGACGGCAGCGGCGTGATCGAGCCGCCCGGCCGGTTCACGTACCGCTCCTCCTCGCCGGTCCGCAGGTCGCGCCGGATGATCGCGTAGATGGTGCCGTACGGGTCCTTGTTGTACTCGAACGTCTGGCCCGGCGTGACGTCCCTGCTGTAATACAGGTAGCGGCCGTCGGGCGAGATCGCCGGCTCACCCGCATCCTTCTGCCAGCCGTTGCGCTCGGTGACCTGCAGCCCGTCGCCGCCGCTCACGTGGTACATCCACACCTCGCCCGCCCCCAGCGAGCGCTGCTGCACGAAATGCTTGCGCACGTAGATGTACTGGCCGTCCGGCGACCAGGCGGGGCTGTTGACCAGGCGCTGCTGCTCCTCGGTGAGCTGGCGCGGATTCGTGAAGTCCGCGTCCATCACCCACACGTTGTGGCCGCCGCCCGCGTCGCTGATGTACGCGATCATGCTGCCGTCCGGGCTGTAGCGCGGCTGCATGTCATACGCGGGGCCAGACGTGATCCGGCGCGCCTCACCACCCGTGATCGGCATGGCATAGAGGTCACCCAGCACGTCGAAGACGATCGTGCCGCCGTCGGGGCTCACCGTGACGTTGACCCACGTCGCCTCGTCGGTCTCGAACCGGATCGTCTGCGTCGGGCCGAGGCTCCGCGCGACGTCCCACTTCCCGTTCGACGTGTCCGCCGAGTCCTGCTGCGCGCTCAGTCCGGCGGGCGCCAGCAGCAGCATGAAAGGGGCGATGATGGATGCGGTCGCCGCGCGTGCTCGCGCGGCGGTGAGCAGTCTCGACATGAAGAGAGCCTCCGGCAGATGGCGATGGGTCGCGCGGGCAAAGTAGGCCTGGGCGCAGGCGGCGCGAAAGCCGTCCTTCCGCTCCGCAGCGCGTCGCAGTATCCTATCCGCCCCACGTCAGCCAACCAGCCGGAGGCGGCATGCGCGAGCGCAAGTTCTACGCTGAACGAGTACGTCGATACGTCCAGAAGATCGAGGGCGTCCTCTATGACGCCTACCTCAAGATCGACGAGGAGCGCGAGAAGGCGGGCCTCGATCACCCCGCACCCGAGGACATCGACGTCCTCTCCTGGCCGCAGACCTGGACCGACACGCGCGCCGGCTTCGACAGGCCGCTGCGCGACACCCGGCTGACCGAGCAGACCAATGTCGTGCTCGATTCCGTGCTGGGCATCGCCCTCGTCTATCACGCCGGCCACTTCGCCCGGCGCGTGGAGCAGCGCTCGGAAGCGTTCTGGGACGCGGTTCGCCAGCGGAAGCTGCCCGGCGCAACCGACGAAGCCGCATGGCAGGCGCTCGGCGCCTGAGTCTCTCTTCGACCAAGGAGGTCCACGTGGCCAGGCTGGGAACCGCCACGCTGCTGCTGGCACTCGCACTGCCCGCACCCCTTTCCGCGCAGGCGACGTCCGCCACCGTACCACCCGCCCGCGATCCACGCATCCGCGCCATCGCCGAAGCACCGCAGGCGGACCGGATCGAGCGTGACATCCGGACGCTCGTCGGGTTCGGCACCCGCAGCACGCTCTCGGACACGCTCTCCGATACACGCGGCATCGGCGCGGCCCGCCGCTGGATCAAGGCGGAGTTCGACCGCATCTCCGCCGCGTGCGGCGGCTGCCTCGAGGTCGGCTACCAGCGCATGCTCGTAAAGGGGGACCCGGAGAGCCGGATCAAGGAGGACACCTGGGTCGTCAGCGTGGTCGCCATCCAGCGCGGCGCGACCATGCCGGACCGCTACGTCATCATGAGCGGCGACATCGATTCGCGCGTCTCCGACGTGATGGACGCGACCTCGGAGAACCCCGGCGCGAACGACAACGCCAGCGGGATGGCCGGCGTGCTCGAGGCCGCACGCGTCCTCTCGCAGTACGACTTCGACAAGTCCATCGTCTATGCCGGGCTCTCGGGTGAAGAGCAGGGTCTGTTCGGCGGGCAGCACATGGCCGACGTCGCCGTGCAGGAGGGCTGGATCATCGAGGCCGTCCTCAACAACGACATGATCGGCAACATCCAGGGCGTCAATGGCGTCATCGACAACACCAGCTTCCGCGTCTTCTCCGAGCCGACGCCGGTCACGGAGACGGAGCGCGCGCGCCAGCGCCGCCGCTTCACCGGCGGCGAGGTGGATGGGCCGTCGCGACAGCTCGCACGCTACGTCGATCGCATCACCGGGATGTACTTCACCAACCTCGACGCCATGATGATCTACCGTCTCGACCGGTTCGGTCGCGGCGGCCACCACCGCCCGTTCAACGATCGCGGCTTCCCGGGCGTGCGCATCATGGAGACCAACGAGAACTACAACCGGCAGCACCAGGACCTGCGCACCGAGAACGGCGTGGAGTACGGCGACGTGATCGAGTGGGTCGACTTCGATTATGCCGCGAAGCTGACCGGCGTCAATGCGGCCGTCCTCGCGGCCCTCGCCTGGGCGCCCGCGCCACCGCAGAACGTGCGCATCAGCGGCGCCGTACGGCCGTCGACGACGTTGGAGTGGGAAGCGTCCCCCGGACCCAACGTCGCGGGCTACAAGGTCTACTGGCGCCTGACCACCGAACCGCAGTGGACCGACTGGGTCTGGGTCGGCAACGTCAACGAGCACACGCTCGAGAACGTGGTGATCGACAACTACCTGTTCGGTGTGGCGGCCGTGGCGCCAAACGGCAACGAGAGCGTGGTGGTGTTTCCGGGAAGCTGATCTCGTTTTTCTTCACACAGAGGTCACTGAGGGGCACCGCGGACACAGAGGTTTGTCGCGGTGCTCCTTTTCACGCGGGCTCCTCCTTTTCACGCAGAGACGCGGAGGAGCGGAGACGCAGGGTCTAACTTAGAGGTGCTGCGTCCGGATCCTCGCGCAGCGCTCTTTTTTTGGTTTGCGGTTCCGTTGCGTGTGCACTACCCGGGTGGAGTGCACTTCAAGAAGATGAAGCAAGCCGGCGTCGCACGTTCGGATCCACGAGAGCGCCCTCTGCGCCTCTGCTCCTCTGCGGCTCTGCGTGAAAACGAGCACCTCCGAAACACCTCTGTGTCCGCTGTGCCCCTCCGTGACCTCCGTGTGAAAACCTCCAGAGGACGAAAAAAACTACCGCTGACCCATCTCCCCAGCCCGCCGCAACCCGTACTGCATGGCGACCGGCCCGATCAGCTCGTGGATCGCGACCATCGACACGAACAGCGTGCGCAGCTCCGCGCCCCATTCCGGGAAGGCCCGTCCCGCGATCACGACCATGCCGAGTGTGACGCCGGCCTGCGAGATGAAGCCGAGCCAGGCATAGCGCTGCACTTCCGGCTCGGCGCCGGCCATGCGGGCGCCCGCAACCGTTCCCCCGAAGATCGCCGCAGCGCGCAGCCCGACGAACAGCAGCGCGAACATCCACAGTTCGCGCAGCTCGCCGATGTGGATGCTGGCGCCGGCGAGGGCGAAGAAGAGGGCGTAGAGCGGCAGCGAGTTGCGGTGCACGCCGTCGACGAAGGGATCGGCCTCGACGGGGCTGATGTTCTCCAGGAAGAATCCCGCGGTGAGCGAGACGAGCAGGATCTCGAGGTGGAGCTCGCGTGCGAGCGTCGCATTGATGAACGCGACGGCGAACGTGAACAGCACGATGTTGGTGCCGACGCGGCGCAGGTAGACCGAGATCAGCCAGCCGATGATGGCGCCCGCGACGATGGAGCCGCCGATCTCGCGGCCGATGTCGAAGAAGAACGCAGTGTCGAAGCCCACGCCTTCGGCGACGAGCGTGCGCGCGACCGAGAGTGCGATCGCGAACAGCACGATCACGACGACATCCTTGATCACGGTTACGCTCAGGATCGTCGTCGTGACGGGACCGGCCGAGCGCGTGTCGTTGATCACGGCGATCGCGACCGACGGAGAGTTCGCGATGGCGATGCTTCCGAGGATCAGGGCGATCGCGCCGACCTCGATGACTGGCAGGCCGGCGGTGAACGGCAGCACGCTCTGCAGCAGCAGGACCGTACCCGCGACGACCACGAATACGGCGGCCATCTCGAAGGACATGATCGAGAGGATCGCGCGCATCCGCTCGCGCAGCTCGCTCAGCCGCAGCTCGGCGCCCGCGGACAGCGCGATCAGGCTGATCGCGAGGTCATCGATCAGGCGGAGCTGTGCGATGTCGCGCTCGGTGACCAGCCCCAGCACGCCCGGGCCCGCGACGAGGCCGAGCAGGATGTAGCCGGTGATGCGGGGCAGCCCCACGCCGTTGAGGATGCGGCCGGCGACGAAGGAGCTGAGGAGCAGGAAGCCGAGCGCGAGGGTCGCGAGGATCGGCGCGGGCCGGCTGCCCACCAGGCCGAGCCCCTCGCGCAGCAGCAGCATGAACGCGAGGATGACCACGAGCGTGAAGGCACGCTGGATCGTCGCCCGGGCCGGCTCCGTCGCCTGCGTCGATTCCGCGGCGGTCATGCGGGAGGGTAGGCGCCGCTCCTGCCTCCGGCAAGGTCGTCTTCCGCACCCAGGCGCCAGCAGCGCAGCACCTCCGCGACGCTCCATGCCTGCGCCACGCAACCTCGTCCCGTGTACGGCTCCTCGGCGTCGAAGATCTCCGCGATGCTGCCGACACCGAAGTCATCCAGGTGCTGGATCAATCCCCGGAGCAGCGCGCGCGTTTCGTACGCGCGCTCGGGGTGCACGCGGCGCCACGCACTGATGTAGGGGCCGATCAGCCAGCCCCACACGGTTCCCTGGTGGTACGCGGCATCGCGCGCGCGCAGGTCGCCCCAGTAGCGGGAGGCGTAGCCCGGTGAGCCCGGCGCGAGCGAGCGCAGCCCCACGGGCGTCAGCAGCTCGCGTGATACGACGTCGAGCACCTGCGTCCAGCGCGACTCGTCGAGCACGGCATGCGGCAGGGAAATCGAGAACACCTGGTTCGGCCGCAGCGCCGCGTCGTCGCCGTTCTCGCCGTCCACGACGTCGTACAGGTAGCCGCCCTCGTCGAACCAGAACCGTTCGTTGAACGATGTGCGCGTGCGCTCGGCCGCGGCGCCGAGTCGATCCGCTGCGTCGGTGTTGCCCGCTTCTCGCTCCCACCCCTCCAGCAGCCGCTGGGCGTTGTACCACAGCGCATTGATCTCCACCGCCTTGCCACGCCTGGGCGTCACCACCCAGTCGTCTACCTTGGCGTCCATCCAGGTGAGCTGGTAACCCGCTTCGCCCTGCCGCAGCAGCCCGTCCACCGGGTCCACGCCTATGCCGAAGCGCGTGCCGCGCATGTGGTGCTGCACGATGTCGCGCAGCACCGGGAGCAGGCGCTCGAGCGTGTCGCGGTCACGGCTCGCCTGAACGTAGCGATCGATCGCGTGGAAGAACCACATCGTCGCATCGGCGGTGTGGTAGAGTCCTTCCGTCGCGTGGTCCGGGAACATGTTGGGAATCAGCCCGTCCCGGACATGGCTCGCGAACGTGCGCAGGATGTAACCGGCCTCGCGCCGGCGTCCCGTCGAGAGTGTCAGTCCTTCCAGCGAGATCATCGTGTCGCGGCCCCAGTCCGTGAACCAGTGGTAGCCGGCGATGATCGTGCGCGCCTCGTCGCCCGCCGCGTGCGCACGCGCCAGCTCACCGGCGCGCGTCGCGGGCCTGACGATGAACTGGTCCGCCGCAAGCACGAGGTGACCGGCGATCGCGTCGTCGGGCGGAACCTGCGCGAGCTGGATCAGCCGGTCGCGCCGCTGCAGCTCGGCCTCGATCACGTCGTCTGCCCGGAGGTCCTGTACCGATTCGTACGGCTCCGTCGAGGCGATCAGCATGACCTCGCCGCCCGGCTCGATCGGCGCCCGGAAGTAGCCGGGTGTCCACAGCTCGCCATGGTCACGAAAGCCGCGGTTCGCCTCCACCCGGTAGAGCAGCTCGTTGACGCGTCGCTCCTCCTGCACGAGCAGTGCATCGCGGCAGAGGAGTCGGAGCGGCGGATGCGGACCGCCGCCGATCAGGCGGAACCGGTGATCACCGTCCGCCAGGATCGTGTGCGGCTCGAGCAGCGGGGCGCTCACCGGATCCTCGTGTCCGCGGAAATGCGCAAAGGGATGCAGCCGCAGTGTGGCGTTCCCCGGCCCCTCGAGCAGCCGGTACACGATGCAGGTCGTGTTCTGCCCGTGGGGCATCAGCACGCGTCGTTCGATGCGGTAGCCCTGGATGTCGAAATCCCAGATCGGCAGCCCCGCCTCGAGACGGAAGGCGACCAGGTAGTCGGACGCCGGAACCTCGGTTGCACTCGCCGATTCCGTAGCGCCGAACGGGATCACCGTTCGATCCTCGAGCTCCAGCTCTTCCCACAGGTGGTTCAACATCACCGAGCGGCCGAGCGGCGCGGGCAGCGCAGCGACGAGCAGGCCGTGGTAACGACGCGTGAGCGCACCCGCGATCGTCGTCGACGCATACCCTCCGAGTCCGTTCGTAACGAGCCACTCGCGCTCCAGCAACGGTTCCGGCCCGGATCCCGGCTCCAGCGTGAGTGGTCTCCGTATCTGACAGCGATGCATCCGCTCGACCGTCGAGCTCATTCGTTCCCCTTCCGCACTGTTTCGGTTCGGGCAGCGCGCGAGACCCGGCGCCGCGCCCTCTCCGCCTTTCCACTCGTGCCGCTCACGACGTCGAAACGCCGAGCGTCCACGTTCCCGTCTGCGCGTCGTTGCAGGTTCGGCGCCGCTTCACTGCTTCCGCTCACGCAACGCTTCGGCACTCGGCCGCAGAAGCACGGCAGCATGCGCCGGCAGCTGCCAGCCACGCGCGGTCTCCACCTGCGGTGTGCCCGGACCGCCGTAACGGACGTCGTCACTGGACCACTGCACGGACCATGCATGACCCGGCGGCGGCGCGAGCAGGGGCTCGGCAATGGAGCGACGCCGGATGCGACGTCCCAGGTTCACGAGCAGCAGACGTGCGTCGCGCGGAGCGTCACCGTCCCAGCGCAACGCGAACGCGCGAGGGCCGAGCACTGCGCCGGCGGGAATACGGTCCTGCAATGCCGGCTCGGAGCGGCCAAGCGCAATCAGATCGCGGTGCAGCGCCAGCCAGTGCGCATGCGCAGGGTCGTCGCGCTCGGAAATGTCGAGCGTGCTGCGCTCGAGTGTCTGTCGCTCGCGGGGGTCGGCAGGCGCGACGCCGGCAGCGGCAAAACTCTCGAACTGCTGCAGGAACTCCACCCTGCCCTTTGCAACGTTGCTGCCCAGCTCACCCGAATGATCAGCCATGTAGAGGTAGGGCTGGGCCGCCGCGTACTCCTGGCCCTGGAAGAGCAGGGCATGCGACGGGCCGAGCAGCAGGAACGCCGTCAGTGCACGTACGACACCCGGATCCGCGATCGCATGCAGTCGCTCGCCGCGCAGCGAGTTCGCGACCTGGTCGTGGTTCTGCAGGTATGCGACCAGCCGCATCGGCCCGATGTCGGTGGCATACGCGCCCCGACGCTTGTCCTGCCACGCGTAGCGCTGCCCTTGGAACAGCCAGCCGCGCGTCGCGAGCGACACCAGCTCCTGCGCGCTGCCGGTGTAGTCCGCATAGTACGCCTCGTTGCGCCCCGTGGCGGCCACGCGCGCGCTGTGGTGAAAGTCGTCGTTCCACAGCGCATCCATGCCGTGGCCACCCTCCCCGGGTGGACGCAGCATGTGAGGCTCCTGCGGCTCGTTCTCCGACGTGATCAGTATGCGACGTCCCGCCGCTGCGTCCCGCGCCGTGCGCACGATCTCGGCAAGGATGTGCGGCTCGCTCGTGTCCTTGACGTCCTGCGTCGCGTCGAGCCGCAGGCCGTCGAAGTGGAACGCGCTGATCCAGTACGCGACATTCTGCAGCACGTATGCGCGTGCGATCGGCGCCCCCGGACCATCGAAGTCCGGGCACTCGCCCCAGTCGGTGACATGACGCTTTGAGAGGAACTCCGGCACGTAGTGCAACATGTAGTTGCCGTCGGGGCCGAAGTGGTTGTAGACGACATCGAGGATCACGGCCATGCCCAGCGCGTGCGCGCGATCGACGAACGCACGCACGTCGTGTGGCGTGCCGTACGGGTGGTACGGCGCGAAGTGCAGCACGCCGTCATAGCCCCAGCCGAACTCGCCCGAAAACTCCGCGATCGGCATCACCTCGATCACCGTGATGCCCAGCTGCGCGAGATGCTCGAGCTGCGCCGTCGCCGCACGCCATGTCCGCTCCGCGGTGAACGTCCCGATGTGCATTTCGTAGATGTACTGCTTACCCGCGGTGACGCCGGTCCAGTGCTGGTCGGTCCAGTCGAAGGAGGGATCCACCACGCACGACGCGCCATGCGGGCCGTCCGGCTGCCAGCGCGACCACGGATCCGGCAACGCCTCGCCGCCGTCCAGGCTGTAGCGGTAGCGTGCACCGGCACCGATGCCCGGAACACGCGCAGCAAACGTTGTCGAATCGACGCGCTCGAGCGGAACACGCGCATCGTCGAGCACGACGTCCACGCGACGCGCACGCGTCGCATGAACGCGGAACTCGACGCCGTCAGCGTGCAGTGTTGCGCCAGGCAACGGTGTCGCAGTGGCGGCAGAGGCGGATCGTGGGCCGCCGCGCGGCGTGCTCGACGGATGCGCGGCGGTGTCCGCGCGTTGGATCTTCGAGGACGGCGCGGCCCGGCGGTCGCGCTGCGCGCCCGGCGGCTGCGCGATCGTGTCCTCGGGTTGGGTCTTCGAGGACGGCGCGGCCGGGCGATTGCCCCGCCCGCCCGCGCCTTCAGTGCGCGACACGGGAAAGCACCTGCTCCGCTGCCGCCAACCCGCTGGCAAGCGCGCCATGCACGGTTCCTCGCGCCGCACCCCCGGCGCACGCTTCGCCAGCAAAGAAGAGCGTGTCCGCGACCGGGCGCGTGATCAGGCCGCCCGCGCCCATCCCGCCGTTCAGCATGTAGCTGTACGCCCCGCGCGCGAACGGATCCGTTTCCCAGCGCGAGCGCCAGAACCCCTCCAGCTGCCCGTCCAGGCGAGTGCGGTCCACCCCGAGCTGCGTCGAGAGCACATCCAGCGCGACCGTGCGCAGCGCCGCATCATCCAGTGAAGACAGCTCCAGCGCCGGCGGGCCGCCCGCCCAGCCGACGAGAAGCGGGACGTCGCGAGGATGCTGCGTCCACCAGACGGGCAGCCGCTCCGACGTCGTATGGAAGAACGACGCATCGGCTGCGGAGTGGCCGCGCCCGTCGGACAGCTCCGTCCAGAACCGCTCACGGAACAGCAGCACCACGCGCAGTGCAGCACCCATGGCGATGGCATCGAGTGTCTCGTCCAGCACCGGCGGGTCCGGCTCGAAGTCGATGTCCGGCACCGCAGACGTGAGCACTCCGAGCGGCACCGTGACAATAACGCTCGACGCGCTGTCCGCGCGGGACGCGCCCTGCGGGCTCAGTGAAGTCACCCGGACGTCGCCGACCCGCCACGCGATCCGCGCGACCCGCGCGCCAAGTGTGATCGCGTCAGGAGGCAACGCAACTGCGAGCGCCTCCACGAGCGCGGCGTACCCGCCGCGCACCCGGTACTGATCGCCAGCGACGCCACCGCCATCCGATTCGGCATCGGCGATCGCGGCAATGCTTGCACGCGCGGGATCCGCAGCGTGAAACCCGCGCACGTACTGCAGCACGCTGCGCCGGTCGTCGTCGGAAACATCGGACAGCAGCGCCAGTGCCTCCTCGACGCTGCGATCCGGCGGCGTCGTGCGTCCCATCCGCTCGATGATGTCCGCGACGCGCGAGAACGTGCGCTCATCCCGCGTCAGCCGGCCATGATCCGCACGCCACTGCTCCCCCTCCAGCGGAATCAGCTCGATGCTCGCGCGCTCCAGGACCGACCGCAGCGCGGGCGTCAGGTCGTGCACGAATTCCGCCCCCAGCTCGACAGGCACTGCGAGCGAAGCGTCCCGCAGCGTGTGAATCCGCCCGCCGATCCGATCCCGCGCCTCCAGGACCCGCACGCGCACCCCGGCGCGCGCCAGTTCGCCCGCCGCCGCCAGACCGGCCACGCCGGCGCCAATGACCAGCACATCTGTGTTCACGTTCGGAAGCCTCCTCCCCGTGCCGCCGCCCAGACTTGCACGGAGCGAGCCGGGGCGCGGGTATCGGCGGGTTCGAAGGGATGGCGGCAGGGGATCGGGATCCGACGGCGCCGAGCGGGTGGGGTTCCGTCGCCGCCACCGCACGCGCCGAAGCACGCCCGCCGATCGGTTAGCCCGGGAGCGGATGGGGGGGCTTCACTGGGCAAGGCTGCCAGGGCTGGGGCGGTGCCAGGTGTGTGTTTCCGCCCCGAGAGCGGAGCGCGGGCCCTCCGCAGAGGAGGGTGCGCGGGCTCGGGTGGCGCCGCGTG
>DASTYK010000144.1 GCA_035764935.1 Longimicrobiales bacterium
CGGGCGTCGATATGCGGCTCGAGCGCGTTGTTCGCGTACGGCAGGTCGGGGAGCTGGAACGGATACGCCATGTCGAGTTGTCCTCGCGGTTGTGCGCGGTACGTCGCGCGCAGGAATGGAATGCTGCACGAGCCCGTCTGACGCCAGGCGGCCCGGGCACCCCGCGCTCCGCTGCAATACGCGCGCCGGGTACCGAACAGAAGATCGGCGCTCCCGGCAGTGCAGGAGCGCCGAATCGGCACGTTTCTGTGGAGGTCTGGCAGGAAGCGCGTCCCGGCGCGCGGCGCGGAAACGCTGCTGCGGGTCAGGCAGCAACGTTGCCGCAGGTCAGGCGGTCTGCCGCGCGTTGCCGCAGGTCAGGCGGCCCGCTGCGTGCCGCGGCCCCGTTCCATCTGGTCGAACAGCATCGACTCGATCCTGCCGAGCATCGAATCGGGATCGGCGCGCTCCGGACCGAAGAGGCCGTCGTCGCCACCCTCGGCGCGGTTCGCCGCCGAGAACAGGCTCAGCCACCGGTCGAACCGCTCACCCATGCGCATCACGGCGTAGAAACGATGCCCCTGCCGCTTGCCGGGCAGCACCAGGTCGATCCCGGCCGCGACGATCGAGACCGGTGCAAGCACCACGTCCTTGAGACCGTCGAGAAACAGCTTGAGCTGAAAGATCGCGAGGTCTCGCAGCAGAATCCGCTCGGTCGATTGCATCCGCAGGCTCCTTGGAGTTGTCACACCCGGAGCAGTACGGACCCCGTCAGCACGGGGTTTCAGGGCGGCGTGCGCGTGCTCGCGATCAGCGGAAAACCTGGGCGCGCCCCTCCAGCCAGGTCTGCGGCCCGAAGCTCGGCTCGCCCAGCGCCCCCGCATCGATCGACAGGGTGCCATCCAGCCGGTAGTCCACCTGGTTGCTCGAAAGCACACGTCCCAGGACGTCGGCCAGCCCCTCCAGCTCCGAGAAGCTCAGGCCGATCTCGATCGGGATGACCGTGTCCTGCTGTGCGGAGAGCGGCAGCCCCAGGGGGAAGCTCACGTCGGCCGCGCGCGTATCCGAAAGGAACAGGTCCCCGGCAAGACGGGTCAGGTTGAGCCCGAAGGTGTTGGGATTCTCGACGTGCGCATAGATGCGGATCGCGGCGCCGCCCAGCGGGCGCGACGCCGAGGGACCCAGCAGCCGGATCTCGGCGTTGCGTCCACTCGCCGACGAGAAGCGCGGCGGCTGCACGATCGAGCTCAGCCCGAGCTGCGCGCAGCCAGCGAGCAGCAGTGTCATGCCGGCCACGCCGGCCATCCCCATCCGTTTCATCGCACCCTCGTCATGGTGGAGTCCCGCCGGGCACCTCCGTCCCGGTGTTTCGGGCGCCGGAAAAATGCAACGCGCGTGCCCCATTGCGGGAGCACGCGCGTATCGACGAATTCGCCGGTCGAGCCGGAATCAGGTCGGACCGGGGCCGCCAGCCTTGTGGCGGTACGTGATCCGGCCGCGCGAGAGATCGTAGGGCGACAGCTCGAGGGAGACACGATCGCCGACCAGCACGCGGATCTTGAACTTCGACATCTTGCCCGCCGCGTACGCCAGCACCGTGTGCCCGTTGTCCAGCAGCACGCGGTAGTTCCGATCGGGGAGGACCTCGGTCACGACGCCCTCCATTTCAATCCCACCCTGTTTCGCCATCCAGTTCCTCGGCCGGAGTTCCGTTGTCGCTCACAAAGCATTGAAAGATAATGACCTGCAGGCGATTCCGGAAAGGGGGACGAGTTTCCGTCACCCGGAGGAGGCGTCCTGTCACAATCCCGTCCCTTCGAGCGTTGGCTCTGGACGGCAAAAAAGAATCCGGGTACGAACACCGGGGGCGCGCAATAGAGGAAGGAAGCCCCGGAGTCCGTACCCGAATTCTGTTACTGCCTCTTACGACGAACCGCCACCTGATGTTCCACGCTGCCGGCGGCGCCTCGAGTCCACCCTCCCAGATGGCCTCATATATATAGACGCCTGTCGGCCCGATTTCGTTGCGTTACCCTGATCGCAAGCCCCGCGCCGTCGTGGCATATCGCCTGCCCTGTGCGCCAGACCCGCAACGGAGACGCGCAATGGCAAACGGCACGAGATCGATCTGGATGGACACGACGGAGCCCGTCCACTACCCGAAACTGCAGCAGAATGCGACCGCGGACGTCGTGGTGATCGGCGCGGGGCAGGCCGGGGTGGCCGCCGCCTACCTGCTGGCACGCGAGGGCGCCAGCGTGGTGCTGCTGGACAGGGTCCAGCCGGGAGGCGGAGAGTCGGGGCGTACGTCGGCGCATCTCACGGCGTGGATCGACGACGGCATGGACCTGATCGCGCGCGAGCACGGCGAGGCCGCGGCGCGGCACGTGGCGGAAAGCCATGGCCGGGCAGTGGACTGGATCGAGCAGGTCTCGCAGCGGGAAGGGATCGACTGCGGGTTCCGTCGCATTCCGGCATTTCTCTTTTCCGTGCACGAGGACCGCGCCGAGCGCCTGGCCGCGGAGCGCGACGCCTGCGGGGCAGCCGGTATCAGCGCCGCGCTGGACCAGCAGCCGCTCTACGACCCGTTTGGCCATGGACTCGCCCTGCGCCTCGATCACCAGGCCACGTACCACCCTCTCCGTTTCATCCATGGACTCGCCCGCGCTGCTGCTGCTGCGGGGGTCTCGATCCACGGTGATTCGTTCGTGAGCGACGTCGACAGCGAGAGCGACGTCGTCACGGTGAAGACGCGCGGCGGGGTGCGCGTGCAGGCGAAGGCGGTTGTCGTCGCGACCAACACCCCGTTCACCGACTACGCGAACGTGCACACCAAGCAGGCGCCGTATCGAACGTACGTCGTGACGCTGGCAGTCAAACCCGGTTCAGTACCGGACGCGATGTACTTCGACGATGAGGATCCGTACCACTACTGCCGGCTGATCCGCGAGGCGGGTGATCGGGAGCTGCTGATCGTGGGTGGCGAAGATCACAAGTGTGGCCAGGCCGAGGACGGCGCGGAGCGGCTGGATCGGCTGGAGGCGTGGGCCCGCGCGCATTTCAACGGGCTGGGCGAGCGCACCCACGGCTGGAGCGGCCAGGTGTTCGAGCCGGCTGACGCGCTCGGGCTGAACGGGCGCCAGCCGGACAGGGAGCATGTGTACATGATCACCGGTGACTCCGGCGACGGTCTCACCAACGGCATCTCCGGCGCGCGGCTGGTGACGGATCTGATCCGAGGCCGTGCGAATCCGCTCGAGGACGTGTACGATCCAGCGCGCCGGCCGAAGTCACTGAAGGAGTTCGCGCGTGAGAACCTGAACGTCGCGAAGGTGTTCACGCTCGACCGGCTGACCGCCGGCATGGGCACCGACATCGATGACCTGGCGCGGGGCGAAGGCCGCGTCGTGCGGCGCAACGGCGGTGCAGTCGCGGCGTATCGCGCGGAGGATGGCACCGTGCACGAGTGCTCTGCGCTGTGCACGCACATGCGCTGTGTCGTGCACTGGAATCCGCTGGAGTCGTCGTGGGACTGCCCGTGTCACGGCTCGCGGTTCAGCCCGACGGGCGAAGTGATGATGGGGCCGGCGATGTCGCCGCTGGAAGAGGCGGAGTAAGGCGGCATGACTGCAGGTGGGGTGGTGAGCCCGGCGTTCGCCGCTGCGTGGCTCGCCGGGCGGGCACGGGACGGGTTTGACTGCGGAAGAGGTCGTATCACCGTGAGGCACACTGGAGAGGAATGACGGAGTTCCACGATACACCGGTTTTTCCGCGCGGCTTTTCGTGCGCGAGCCGGAACTGCGGGATCAAGGCGACGGGCCGGGACCTGTCGCTCTTTGTTTCTGAGGTGGACGCTGCGGCAGCCGCAGTGTTCACGCGCAATCATTTTCCGGGTGCGCCGGTGCTGCTCGGACGCGAGACGATCCGCGGTGGTGTGCTGCGTGCCGTGATCGTGAACAGCCGCGTGAGCAACGTCGGCACGGGCGCGGAGGGGCTCGCCAACGCACGGCGGATGGCTGCGGCCGCGGGTGCGGAAGTCGGTTGCGATCCGGCGCGGGTACTCGTCAGCTCGACCGGCGTGATCGGGCTGCCGCTGCCGATCGACCGGATCGAGGCCGGCGTGCGGGGGATGACAGCGGACCTGCAGCCCGATCCGCGGGTCGGCGCCGAAGGCATCATGACGACGGACACGTATCCCAAGGCCATGTCGCTGTCCGTCGGCGATGCGACGATCACTGCCGTCGCCAAGGGGTCGGGCATGATCGCGCCGAACATGGCGACCATGCTCGTCTACATCTTCACCGACGCGCGCGTTGCTGCCGATCGCCTCGATGCGATGCTGCGTGCCGCGGTGGACGACACGTTCAACATGATGTCGGTGGACACCGACACGAGCACGTCGGACACCTGTGCCATCCTGGCGAACGGACTGGCAGGCGACGTCGACGAATCGGCGTTCGCCGCGGCGCTGCACGCGCTCTGCGAGCGCACGACGGAGCTGCTCGCACGGGACGGAGAGGGCGCGACCAAGCTGCTGCGCGTGCGCGTCCGGGGCGCGGCGTCGGAAACGGACGCGCGTACCGTCGCTCGCTCGCTCGTGGACTCGCCGCTGATCAAGACGATGGCGTATGGCGCGGACCCGAACGTCGGTCGCGTGCTGATGGCCATCGGCAAGTGTTTCGATGCGCGCGTGGAGCCGTCGCAGACCGGTGCGTGGATCAATGGCACGCAGGTGATCGCGGGCGGCATGCGCCGACAGTTCGATGAGGCCGCTCTGCGCGTCTCGCTGGCGGGCGATCCCGTCGAGATCGAGATCGATCTCGGCGTCGGCGCCGCGCAGGCACGCGCGTGGGGGTGTGATCTGACCGAGGGCTACGTCAGGGAGAACGCAGCCTACTACTCCAGCTAGGCGCGGCGCGTGTTCCGGATCCGGCGGGTCTTCGACAAGGTCCTGCCCGAGGACCGGGCCGTCGTGGAGCACGTGCAGGAGATTCTGCGCGCGCAGTTTGCCTCGCTGCCGGAATCCAAGGTGCAGGAGCTCGGCGAGATGCTGCACTCGCCCGCGCCCGACGGGTTCCGTCCCATCCTGTTCGTTGCGGAACGGCGCAGCGATGTGCTCGGGTTCGCGCTGCTGCTGCACGACCGGAAGCTCCGGTTCTGCTACCTCGACTTCATGTCGGCGGGGCAGGGGCTTACCGGCGGCGGCATCGGCGGCGCGCTCTACACCCGCGTTCGCGACGAGGCGCTCGCGCTCGATGCGATCGGCATCTTCCTCGAGGCGCTGCCCGACGATCCTGCCCTGTGCCGCGACCCGGCGGTGGTGCGGCAGAACGCCGCCCGGCTCCGCTTCTACGAGCGCTACGGCGCGTACCCGATCATCGGCACGAGGTACGAGACTCCCGTTCGCCCCGAGGACGAGTGTGCGCCGTTCCTCGTGTTCGACGACCTGGGGCAGGGCACGCGGCCGACGCGACGGCAGGCGCGGCAGATCGTGCGTTCGATCCTCGAGCGTCGCTACGCCGATCACTGCCCACCCGACTACGTGGACATGGTCGTCGACTCGATCCGCGACGATCCCGTCCGTCTGCGCGAGCCGAAGTACACGAAGCCGGAAGCGACGAAGGCAACGGAGAAACTGCCGCCCGGACGTCGCATGGCGCTGGTGGTGACGGACCTGCACGCGATCCATCACGTGCGTGAGCGCGGGTATGTCGAGGCGCCGGCTCGGATCGATGCGATCGAGCGGGAGCTGCGCACTCTGCCCTTCCTCGAGCGCGTCGAGCCACGCACCTTCCCGGAGTCGCACATCCTCGCCGTGCACGACCGCGACTTCGTCGAGTACCTGCGCCGTATCTCCGGCTCACTGCCCGAGCAGCGGGTCGTGTATCCGTACGTGTTCCCCATCCGCAACGCGACCCGGCCGCCCAGAGACCTCGCCGTGCGCGCCGGCTACTACTGCATCGACACGTTCACGCCGCTCAGCAGAAGCGCGTTCCGCGCAGCACGACGTGCGGTCGACTGTGCGCTCACCGCCGCGCAGAAGGTGCTAGAGGCGTATCCGTTCGCGTACGCGCTCGTGCGGCCGCCGGGACACCACGCAGAATCACGAGCGTTCGGCGGCTTCTGCTACTTCGGCACGAGCGCCATCGCGGCACACTACCTGTCGGGCAGCGGGCGCGTCGCGATCCTGGACATCGACTACCACCACGGCAACTCGCAGCAGGAGATCTTCTGGACCCGCGACGACGTGCTCACCGTTTCACTCCACGGGGACCCGTCCTTCGCGTATCCGTACTTCACCGGCTTCCGCGACGAGCGCGGTGGTGACCGTGGCTTCGGCTACAACCTGAACATCCCGCTGCCCGAGAACCTGGACGGCACGGGCTACCGGCGTGTGCTGAAGAATGCGCTCGAGCACATCCGCGCGTTCGCGCCGGCGTACCTGGTGGTGGCGCTCGGGCTGGACACCGCACGCGGGGACCCGACGGGGACCTGGTCGCTCAGGTCGGAAGACTTCGAGAAGAACGGTGAGATGATCGGCGCGCTGGACCTGCCCACGCTGGTCGTGCAGGAGGGAGGCTACCGGACGTCCGCGATCGGTCGCAACGCGCGGCGGTTCCTGACGGGGTTGTGGAGGGGGAGATACGGCGGGCTGTCGTGATTGTTGAGCGGTCGGGTTGCTTCACCGTCAGGCGCGATGGGGCCGCCGGGGGCGGCGCTCGCCGTCGAGGCGCGGGCGCCGGGCCGCTGGGGGCGCCTGGCCGCAGGGGGCGCCGGGGGCGCAGGGGGCGCTCGAGGATGCGAAGGCGAGGGGGCATGCAGGGCGGTGATTGTACGGTTCGGCCCCTCCATGTGACGATTGTACCGGACGTATCAAAGGCAACGTTGCACTGGTGCGTTCTCGGGCGAATGCGAGCAACGTTGGCTTGGATAATCAAAGGCAATGTTGCGCGGATGCGTCCGCGGACGAATGCGAGCAACGTTGGCTACGATAATCAAAGGCAACGTTGCACTGATGCGTGCCCGGACGAATGCGAGCAACGTTGGCTACGATAATCCAAGGCAACGTTGCACTGATGCGTGCCCGGGCGAATGCGAGCAACGTTGCCTGTGATCACGGCGGCCCGGCAGCGGAGGTCTGTGCGTTCTCCGCGCCATTCGCGACTTCGCGGTAGAACCAACGCCAGGGCAAAGCAAAGCGGCGCCGGTCCGCAGAAGACCTGGCGCCGCCTGGCTATGACTGAGCGGACGGGCTCAGGCGAGTGCGCGGAGCACGGCCTGCTGGGCCTCGTCGGCGTCCTTCGCCGGGCCCTGGTGCGGCGTGCCGAACAGCGAGTAGCCGTACTGACCGGTCGGTGAGATGGTGATGATTCCGACCTGCCGGCCGTCCTTGATGATGCGCTCATCGAGCGTGACCGACACGACTCCTCCTGATGGGGATGAACCGAACAGGTGAACGCGGTGTGCCGCCCTGACCCCCGCGACGCGCCAGCGGGCGGCGCCGTGCGGCGTCGCCTGCTCCCTCACCCTGCGGGGTCCCTGGGGGCTCCGCGGCTGGCCGGGCGTATACACCACGTGGAGGAAGGCTCAGATTCCGCTTCCATTGCATGGCAAAGCCTGCTAGATTATCACTGCTGGGCGGCTCACCGTCTCCGGTGAGTCGTCTTTTTTTGCGGGCCGTCGACAGACAGGGTCGGCGGGGTCCGGCGGGAGCGAGAACGCCCGGACGGCCGGGATGGGCCCGGACTGCAGAGCGGCAAATGAGCAGCGTCACGGTGGCGCTGCGGGGGCGAGTGCTCCCGAGCGGTGCGGCGAGGCGGAGAAGAACCTCGTCGTGGTGGCCGGCAAGGATGCGGGCCGAGGAAAAACTACAGGAATGCGATTCGAGGATCTCACGAGCTGTGAGCCGCTGCTGCGCGCCACGCGCGAGCAGGGCTGGACGACCCCCACCCCAATTCAGGCCAAGGCGATCCCCGCAGCGAAGGAAGGCAAGGACGTCGTCGGTATAGCCCAGACGGGTACCGGCAAGACGGGTGCGTTCCTGCTGCCCGCCCTGGAGCGGCAGATCGGCGAGGAAGGGCTGCACACACTGGTGCTCTGCCCGACGCGCGAGCTGGCGCAGCAGGTGGCCGCGGATGCGCGGGACCTGACGAAGTACGCGGAGCTGTTCATCGGCGAGATCGTGGGTGGCATGCCGATGCGGAAGCAGATTCGCGACCTGCGAGCCGGGTTCGACGTGATCGTCGCGACACCGGGTCGGCTGCTGGACCACATGGAGCGCGGCAACGTCGACCTCTCGACGGTGCGGACGCTGGTGCTGGACGAGGCGGACCGGATGCTGGACATGGGCTTCCGTCCGCAGATCGAGGCGATCCTGCGGGAGGTACCGACGGAACGCCAGACGCTGTTCTTCTCGGCGACAATGCCGAACGGCGTGCACGCGCTGGCGCTGCGGATCCTGAAGGAGCCGGTATGGGTCGAGGCGGCGCCGCAGTCGACGGTTGCGGACAAGGTTGAGCAGCTCGTCTACTCGGTGCGCTCGGAGAAGAAGGGTGAGCTCCTGATCCAGCTCCTGCGGGAGACGCACTGGGAGCAGGTGCTCGTGTTCACGGCCACCAAGAGCGGTGCCGACATCCTGGTCTCCAAGCTGAAGCGTGCGGGCGTCAAGGTAGACGTGATGCATGGCGACAAGGACATGAAGCAGCGTCGCGGCGCGCTCGAGGCCTTCACCGACGGGCATGTTCAGGTGCTGGTCGCGACGGACGTCGCGCAGCGGGGCCTGGACATCGAGGGCATCAGCCACGTCGTCAACTACGACGTGCCGCGCAATCCGGAAGACTACGTGCACCGGATCGGCCGCACGGGCCGCGCGGGCGCAGCGGGAACGGCGGTGACGTTCGTGTCGGCAGCGGACGCGATGCAGATGCGCGACATCGATCGCATCCTGAAGGAGCCGCTGCCGCGGATCTCGCTGCCGGGCTTCGACTACGATTCGAACCTGCTGGAGCCGAAGACGCCGGCAAAGCCGGTCGCGCGGACCGGCCGTGCCGGGAACCGGATGGGTGCGCGCAAGGCGGCGGACCTGACGCCGGAACAGCTGCAGGAGCTGCTCAAGGTCGGCTGAGCTTTTGTTCTACCACGGAGAGCACAGAGTTGCACAGAGGACTCGCGGCACTTGCCGCGGGTCCTCTGGCGTTTCCGGCTCTGCGCCCTCCGCGCGCTCTGCGGTGAGAATCAGTTCTTCCGGTCGGTCAGGAAAATATCCAGCACCAGCACGATGCCGCCGAGGCCGGCGATGAGGAAGAAGAGCATGGCGAGGCCCGGGTAGCCCAGGATGGTCCAGCTGGTCTCGACCTGCATGAGCATGGCGGCGCCGATGATGAGGGCGGCGAGGATGAGACCGGTGGTGATGCGGTTGGCGACTTTCTGGATACCGGTGATCAGCTCTGCTTCGTCGATGGCGTTGACGCGGACTTCGATCTCGTTGTTGACGAGGCGTTCGAGCAGCTTGTTCACGCGAGCGGGCAGGTGCTGCACGAGCTGGCCCATCTCGAGGGCGTTGGCCATCAGGTTGGTCGGCGACATCGCGCGCATCATGCGCTGGCGCATGATCTCGGCGGCGTGACGCTGGATGGCGTCGGACGGCCGGAAGCCCGGGTCGAGGATGCGTGAGACCTGATCGAGGTTCAGCAGCGTCTTGCCGAGCATGGTCAGCTCCGGCGGGATGCGGACGCCGTTCTCGCCTGCGGTACGGGTGACCTCGATGATGATGCGCCCGATGTCGATCTGCTCGATCGCGGCATCGAAATGCCTGGCGACGATCCGCGCGACGGCGCGCGTGTACGCCTTCTCGTTGAATCCGTCCAGGCGCGTGCCGGTCTCCAGCACGATCTCCGCGACCTCCTCACCGCGTCCCTCGCTGATCGCCAGCAGCATCTTGATGAGCTGGTCCTGCAACCCGGGTGCGAGGTGGCCGACCATGCCCAGGTCGATCAGGGCGATCCGGTTGTCCTCGGTGAGGAAGACATTGCCGGCGTGCGGGTCGGCGTGGAACACGCCATCGACGAGGATCTGCTTGAGGTACGCGCGGAACAGCTCGTCACCGAGCGCGGCACCGTCGATCTCGAGCAGCCGGAGCGGTGAGACGGCAGTCACCTTTCTGCCGCGGACGTACTCCATGGTGAGCACGCACGACGTCGTATAGTCGTCGACCGGCTCGGGCACGACGATGAGCTCGAACTCGCGCAGGTTGCGTGCGAAGACGGAGAGGTTGCGCGCTTCCTGGATGTAGTCGAGCTCCCGCATCATCGACTGGCGGAACTCTTCCAGCATCGGCGCGAAGGCCATGCGCCGCCCCGCGTCGGTATGCTCGTCGGCGAATTGCGCCACTTCGTTGAGCGCCTCGAGGTCGGCGAGGATCCGTTCGCGGATGTTGGGTCGCTGTACCTTGACCGCGACGGCGCGGCCGTCGCGCAACCGGGCCCGGTGCACCTGGCCGAGCGAAGCGGCGGCGAGCGGCTCGGGGTCGAACTCGGAGAATGCCTTGGAGATGCGGACGCCCAGCTCGCGCTCGATCGTCTCCTCGACATCGGCATAGGGGAACGGCTCGACCTTGTCCTGGAGCCGCTCCAGCGCCTCGGTGTAGGAGGCCGGCAGGAAGTCGGCGCGGCTGGCCAGCAGCTGGCCGAGCTTCACATAGGTCGGACCGAGCCGCTCGAGGTCGCTGGCGAGCTCATCGGACAGGTCGTCGCGCGGGTCGCCAGCCGCGGCGCCGTCGCGGTCGGCGGCACTGTCCGGCAGCGCCTGCTCCAGGCCAGCCTGCCTGACAGCGTCGCTGCGACCATACTTCATGAGCAGTGCGGCAAGGTCCCTGTAGCGTGCGACGTGCTTGGGCTTGAGCGAGATCCCCATATTCTTCCCCGTGTTGGTCGCGGCACAGGTGCAAACGTCGCGCCGGACTGTCGGGATACGGATGTGCAGGAACTACCGGCTGTGACGTCCTTTCTCATGAGGGCGCGGCGGCCGACGGGTGAGCGGGCGGCGCCAATGTGGCGCAGAGCCGGTGAGGCGGAACCGACCGCGCGGGGCGGCCGCGCAAGGGCAGGGCGTTGAGCGCTGACTGGGAAGCCGTGTACAGGGCGACGTTTGGCGATCTCGTTCGCTATCTCTACCGCAAGGTCTGGGACCGGGAGCGGGCGCAGGAGCTTGCGCAGGAGGCATTCGTACGTGTGCTCGCGCAGGAGCGTCGCGAGGGCGCGGCGACGGTGTCCAACCCGCGTGCCCTGGTGTTCACCATCGCCGCCAACCTGGCGCGCGACGAGGCGCGCACGGTGATACGTCGCAGGAAGCATCTCGCGCTGCTCAAGAGCGACACCGAGGCGACGAGCGGCGGCGCCACGCCCGACGCGAGCGAGGACGTGCAGCGGGACGAGGAGCGGCAGCGGGCGCAGGCCGCGCTGCGTCGTCTGAGCGATCGTGATCGCGAGGTGCTGCTGCTGTGGGATGCGGGGCTGAGCTACGAGGAGATTGCTGCGCAGACAGGTCTCGCGCAGGGCGCGATCGGCACCACGCTGTCGCGCGCCCGGCGTCGCCTGGTCGCAGCCTATGAGTCGATGGAGGGACGCCATGCGACACGTTGATGATGCGCTGCTCGTCGCGTTTGTCGACGATGCGCTGAGCCAGGAGGAGCGCATCGACGTGGAAGCGCACCTCGCGATGTGCGCCGGGTGTCGCGCCCGCGTCGCGGAGGAGCGCCGGCTGGCGGAGCGTGCGGCTGCCGTGCTCGGCGCGGGTGTGCCCGAGAGCGAGCCGGAGATGCCGGCATTCGCCGAGATCCTGCGGCGCAGCGAGGAGTCGGATGCGACGTCCCGGGGCGGCGTTCGCGGTGCGCGGTCGCGTTCGTGGACGCTGCCGCCGCTCGCGTGGGCGGCCATGCTCGTGGTCGGCCTCGGTGCGGCGGTCATCGCGCGGACCCTGCTCGTGTCGCCGGAGTTCAATGCCCCGGCCGAATCGCGGGTGGATGGCATGGACGTGATCGAGGATGCGCAGACGCCAAGCACGGTGGCGGCGCCGGCCGAGTCCGTGGATGCGGCCGTCGACCAGGGGGGCGCCGCTGCTGCCGTGCAGTCTGCCGCTCCGCGGGATCCCGCTGTTGCGGGCGGTGAGCCCGCAACACTGCCGCCCGCGCCCGCAGCGGTCGCGGAGCGTCGAGTTTCCGCGGCCGAGCAGACAGCCGCCGCAAAGGCCGCAACGGAGCCGCAGACCGTACAGGAGCAGCCCCTTCGTGAGCGTCCGCAGGATGCGCCGCGGGTCGAGCCGTCCCGGGAGAGGGAGCGTTTCGCCGACATGCTGCGGCGGGACACGGCGCAGGCGGTGGCCCAGGCACCGCGTGCTGCCAGAATCGAGGCGGCCCCCCCGGCTCCGCCGTCACCCGGGGCGGCCCGTGCTTCCGGAGCAGCGGCGGCCGGATCGGTCGCACTGAGCGGGGCGGACGTCGCCTGGCGCGGCGAATCACTTGCCGGGGCCCGCGAGCGAGGTGTGAGCGTGGCCGGTGTGCCGGACGCGCCGGTCGTGTCGGTCTGGCTGGGCACCGGTACTGCGGCGTGGCGCGCGCGCGTCGTGCAGCAGGTGGACAGCGCGAGCCTCGAGATCATCGAGTGGCGGCGCTCGCCCGGCATGGCCGGGCAGAGCGGCAAGCTCGGTGATGGGCGGAACTATCTGTTCACCGAGCGCGACGGAGTCGTGTTCCTGCTCCGCTCGACCCTGCCGGTGGAGCGGCTGGAGACGCTCAGCGCGCGGATCCGGGAGCTGCAGTAGCGAGTCGCGCCGGACAGGGGCGGTGCCTGCGACGGTCGCCTTGTCCGGCGCGCGGCGGATGACGCATATTCGCGTCGACTCGAACCGTCGATCCCTCCTACCTGCCAACAGAGTGTTCGAGATGAGAAGCCCTGCCGTCGCTGGTGCGAGCGGCAGCGGGCGGTACGCGTAAGCGTGGCCGCCGCTGTCGCCATACCCCCGGAGTACGCGATGCTGCTGCGTGAGGCGCAGCGTGTCGTGGCACTCACGGGGGCCGGAATCTCGAAGGAAAGTGGACTGCCCACGTTTCGCGAGGCGCAGACCGGGCTGTGGTCGAACTACCGCCCGGAGGACCTGGCCACGCCGGAGGCGTTTGCGCGCCAGCCGGACATCGTCTGGCAGTGGTACGCATGGCGGCGCGCCCTGGTGCGCCATGCGGCACCCAACGCGGCGCACCACGCGCTGGTGCGCCTGGCAGAGCATGCGCCGTCGTTCTCGCTGATCACCCAGAACGTAGACAGCCTGCACCGCCGGGCGGGCAGCCGTGACGTGATCGAGCTGCACGGCGACATCCTGCGCTCGCGCTGCTCGTCGTGCGGTGCGATTGCGCGTGACGTCGACGATGCCTCGCCGAGCCCGCCGCCCTGCACCCGGTGCAGGGCCCCGGTCCGTCCCGACGTGGTGTGGTTCGGTGAGACACTGCCGGACGATGCGCTCCAGGCGGCGCTCGAAGCAGCGCGCAACGCGGACCTGCTGCTGGTGATCGGAACGTCACTCCAGGTGCAGCCGGCGGCGGGGATCGTGCCGCTGGCGCTGGATGCCGGAGCGCAGGTGATCGACATCAATCCCGAGCCGGCGCTGCTGCCGGACGAGCGCGTGCATGCGCTGGCGGGGCCGGCGGCGAAGGTCGTGCCCCGGCTGGTGGAGGCGGCGTTCGGGTAGGCCTTTTTTTACCACGGAGCGCACAGAGGAACACAGAGACGTCGGGAACGGATTGTTTGCTGGAAGGTCACGGCGTAGCGGGATTCCGGTGGAATCCATGAGCCGCGACGCAGCACCAATCAAACAGCCGTTCCCGCTCCGTTCTCAGTGTTCTCCGTGCCCTCCGTGGTGCAAACAATCCGTTCGTGACTAACGAAGCTGCGCAGTAGCAGCAGGCCGTTCGTAGACCACCTCACCCCCGATGATGGTGATGTCCACCTTCGCATCCCGGATCTCCTCCTCCGGGACGGTCATGATGTCCTTCGAGAGCACCACGATGTCGGCGAGCTTGCCCGGCGTGATCGATCCCTTGATGTCTTCCTCGAAGGCGGCGTACGCGTTGGCGAGCGTGTAGGTGCGCAGTGCTTCCTCGCGTGTGAGGCGCTGTTCGGGGAAGAAGTCGCTGCCATCGGCCAGGCGGCGGGCTACGGTGGAATGGAAGCTGGCGATCGGGCTGATGTGCTCGACCGGGACGTCGGTGCCATTCGCGATAATGGCCCCGCTGTCGAGCAGGTCGCGCCAGACGTAGGCGCCAGTGCGTGCGCGCTCGGCGCCGAGCCGCTTGTCGATCCACGGGCCGTCGGAGGTTGCGTGCACGCCCTGCATCGCGGCGATCACACCGAGCTCCGCGAAGCGGGGGATGTCGGCGGGGCTCAGGTGCTGTGCGTGCTCGATGCGCCAGCGCAGGTCGGTCTTGTCGGGGTGTGCGGCGAACGTGCGCTCGTAGATGTCGAGCACCTCGCGGTTCGCGCGGTCACCGATCGCGTGCGTGTTGACCTGGAACCCGTTCTCGATGGCGATCTGCGCGGTGCGCTCGATGACGTCGGGCTCGGTGGTGTTCAGGCCGGCCGATTCCGGCATGTCGGCATAGGGGGCGAGCAGCCACGCGCCGTGCGCTCCGAGGGCACCGTCGATGGAGTGCTTGATGGAGCGAACGGTCAGGAAGTCATTGCCTTCGGCGACCATGCGGTAGTCCGCGAGCCGCTCGGCCATGGTCTCGTTGGATTCACCGCGCACCATCACGTAGAGCCGGACGGGGAGTGTTCCCTCGGCCTCCAGGCGCTTCAGGAAGTCGATCGTCTCGAAGTCGGAGCCGGCGTCGTGGAACGACGTCACGCCGTTCTCGATTGCCTCCTGCCCGGCGAGCTGCACCATGCGGCGGGACTCACGCTCGATCTCCTCGGCGGAACGCTGCTCCAGTGCGCGGGTCATCGCGCGGCTCACGAGACCCTGCGCAGTCTCGCGCAGCAGGCCCGTCGGGTTGCCGCGGTCGTCGCGCACGATCGTGCCGCCGGGCGGATCGGGTGTGTCGCTGTCGATGCCGGCGAGCTCGAGTGCACGCGCGTTCGCAAACGCCGCGTGGCCGCTCGCGTGGGTCAGGTATACCGGGTTGTCCGGTGACACGGCGGACAGCGATGCGTGCGTCGGCACTCCGTCGAACGTCGGCTCGACCACGCTGTCCCACTTCTCCTGGTGCCAGCCGCGCCCGCTGATCCACGAATCGCGACCCGCATCGCGTGCGGCGACACCGACCATCGCCACGATATCCTCCCACGCGCGCACCGTGGTGAGGTCGAGGATCATCCTCGCGTTGCCGAGCCCCATGTAGTGGCCGTGCCCCTCGATGAAGCCGGGGATCGCGAGGCGGCCGCCGAGGTCGATGACCCGCGTCCCGTCGCTGATGTAGGCTGCAATCTCGTCATCGGACCCGACTGCGACGATCTCGTAGCCACGGATCGCGACGGCCTCGGCCTCCGGGCGTGTCGAGTCGACCGTGACGACGTGGCCGTTGCGAAGCACCAGGTCAGCCGGTTCCTGGCGCGGCTGGTCAGCAGCACATGCCGACAGCGCGAGGGCGGCCAGCGCAGGAACGAACGCAGCGCGAGTGCGGCGTTGCATCATGGATTCACTCCGGTTGCGGTGGGATGCCGGAAGGTAAGACGAGGCGACCGGCGGAGCCAGACCGCGGGCCTCGTGTGTGGATCCGTATGACACCGGCCTGCGGCGGTCTCGTCGGCCTGCGCCCGCCTGCGGACCCGGCGACGCTGTGCCGCGGGGCCGGCGGTTACCCTGAACGCACGCCGGCCGCGCTCTGCGTTGACGCGCAACGCCTCGCGCCGCACTGTCACTGCCTGCACAGCTCCACCCGTTCCCGGCGCGGCAGCGTCGCCGCACCTGCAAGGAGGCGTGATGCGTTCGATCCCGGCAGCGTTCCTGTTCCTCACGATTCTCACGACACCCCTCGCCGCGCAGCAGGAGGTCGCGCCCGAGGCCGAGCGGGACAGCGCATGGTACACCGTCGGCGGTGAGCGCCACGGCATCAGCTACTTCCCGCGCGTTCGCCACGAGGGCGTCGAATACGAGGCGGGTGAGCAACTGGCGTTCGACCGGTTCCACACCGTGGACGTCGTGAACGAATGGCTGCGTCGCTGGGCGGAGCAGTACCCGGAGATCATGGAGCTGTACGAGATCGGTCGCAGCTTCGAGGGCCGGCCGATCATGCAGGTTACGCTCACCAACAAGTCCACGGGTGCTCCGACGACCAAGCCCGCCGCGTTTTTCGAGGGCGGTCGCCATTCTGGCGAGATCACGTCCAGTGAGTCGGTGCTCTGGCTGCTGCAGCACCTGCTCGAGAGCTATGGCCGCGACGAGCGGATCACACGGCTGATCGATACCAGCGCGATCTATCTGCGACCGCAGAACAACCCCGACGGCTCCAATCTGTACCTCCACACGGCGCAGGCGAACCGAAGCAGCGTGCGGCCGCACGATACGGATCGTGACGGACTGCTCGACGAGGATCCGAACGAGGATCTCGATGGGGACGGCGTCATCTACCAGATGCGCTGGCGGCCGCGCAACGACGACGAGCGACGTCGCGCCAGCATGATCACGGACCCGCGGGACCCCAGCGGCCGCCTGCTGCGCCGCGTGGAGGAGGGCGAGGGCGACTGGATGGTCGCGTCGGAAGGGATCGACAACGACGGCGACGGTCGCTTCAACGAGGATGGCGTCGGCGGGCTCGACCTGCACCGCAACTACCCGGAGAACTGGCGGCCGGACACCGGCGGCGACGAGACGGGCCGCGGCTACACGCAGTTCGGCGCGGGCGCTGCGCCGCTGTCGGAGCCGGAAACGCGCTCGGTGGTGCTCTGGCTGCTGGCGAACCCGAACATCTCGGTCGCGAACTCGATGGACACGCGCGTGCCGATGCACCTGCGGCCGCCGTCGACGTCGCGCAGTGCGGAGCGCATGTACGGGGAGGACCTGCGCTACTACGAGCACTTCGACACGGTCGGAATGCGCATCACGGGGTATCCGTGGGCGGGCGACGTCTACGAGGTCTATGCGACGCGCTACGAGACGAACCCGGTGACGGGCGATCCGCTGCTGCCGAGTCCGCTGTTCGGCCATGGCCCGGATTTCGGCTACTTCTACTACGGCGCGATCTGGTACGGCGACGAGCTGTGGAACGGCGGCATGATGCGCGACGTGAACGGCGACGGCCGCTACGACGACGTCGATGCACTCGCGTGGGACGACAGCGCGAACGGCGGGAGCGGATTCCGTCGGTGGACCCCGTTCGAGCACCCGGAGCTCGGCGCGGTCGAGATCGGCGGGTTCCATCCCAAGTTCTTCTCGCAGAACCCGCCCGCGCACGAGCTCGAGCCCTGGGCGCGAAACCAGGCCCTCTTCAACCTCGAGATGGCCTACGCACTGCCGCAGCTCGAGTGGGACGACGTGAGCGTGCGCCGGGTGGAGTCGGCGGGTGACTCGGCGACATACGAAGTCGCAGTGTCGTGGCGCAACACGGGGCAGCTGCCGACCGCACTGAAGCAGGCTCAGCTGGTGAAGATCGTGCAGGAGGACCGGGCACAGCTTCATTTCGATGAGTCGCTCACTGCGGGTGACACGGCGCGGATTGTCGTGGTCGATCCTTCGACGCGGGACAAGACGAGGTACAGCGGGTGGACGGAGCCGGGCGAGGTGAAGCGCACGACGTTCCGGGTGAGAGTGCGCGGCGACGAGCCGGTGACAGCGGAAGTGCGGGTGTTGTCGACGCGTGGCGGTGTGTTGTCACGAGAGGTGACGTTTGACGACGGGTGACGGGCGGTGATGCGTTCCGTCCTCGTGACCGGCGCCTCGAAGGGGATCGGCGAGGCGACGGTGCTGCGGCTGGCCGGTGCAGGCTGGCGTGTGTTCGCCGGGGTGCGTCGGCCGGAGGATGGCGAATCGCTGCGTGAGCGAGCCGGCGAAGCGGTCACGCCCGTGATGCTGGATGTCACCGACGCAGCGCAGATCGCCGCGGCAGCGAAGCTGGTTCATGACGCGACGGGTGGAGTGCTGCACGGCGTCGTGAACAACGCGGGGATTGCGGTGGCCGGGCCGCTGGAGTTTCTGCCGCCGGAGTCGCTGCGACGCCAGCTCGAGGTGAATGTGGTCGGGCAGATGGCAGTGACGCAGGCGGTGCTGCCGATGATCCGCGCGGGGCAGGGCCGCATCGTGATGGTCGGTTCGATTGCGGGGCGCAGTGCGATGCCGTTCATCGGGCCGTATTCGGCGTCCAAGTTCGCGATGGAAGCGCTTGCGGATGCACTGCGGGTGGAGCTGCTGCCCTGGGACATTCACGTTGCCCTGATCGAGCCGGGCATGATCGCTACCCCGATCTGGCAGACGTCGATCGATGCGGCGCTCGCGATGCTGGAAACGGCGTCTCCCAGGGTGATGGAGTACTATGGCGAGCGGCTCGGCGCGATCCGGCGGCGTGCTGAGCGAGGTACGGGCGGCCTCGCGCCGGACGTCGTTGCGCGGGCGATCGAGCACGCGCTCAGTGCCTCCAGGCCACGCACACGGTACATGATCGGGCGGGACGCGAAGTTGCGGCTCTGGCTGGAGCGGGTGCTGCCCGACCGGGCGCGCGACCGCGTGATCGACGCGGCGCTGGAGCGATTGTGAGCGATCGTGAGCGATCGCCCATCCACTTGCGGCAGGGCATCGCGCGCGTTGTGCCGCCTGCAGGCCTGAATGTCGCGCCGCGTTGACGCCGTGGTGGTCGGTGCGGGGCCGAACGGTCTCGTTGCGGCGATCGAGCTTGCGCGCGCGGGGCTGGAGGTGCTCGTCGTCGAAGCGGCGGATACGCCGGGCGGCGGCGTACGCACCTCGGAGCTGACGCTTCCCGGCTTTCGCCACGACATCTGCTCCGGCGTTCACCCGCTCGCCGTTGCTGCGCCGGCACTGCGTGATCTCCCGCTCGAGCAGTACGGACTGGAGTGGGTGCATGCGCCGCTGTGTGTCGCGCACCCGCTCGACGGCGCACCTGCTGCGGCACTCGCCCGCGCGCTCGAGGAGAGCGAGGCGCTGCTGGGCGAGGATGGCGCGGTCTGGCGGTCGCTGGTGTCGCCGTTCGTCGAGCGGTGGGACGAGCTCGCAGGCGACGTCCTGCGCCCGCTTCGCACACCGCGGCATCCGTTTCTCACCGGCCGCTTCGGGCTGCAGGCGTTGCGATCGGCAACGGCTCTTGCCGGTGCTCGCTTCCGCACGCCGCGCGTGCGCGCCCTGTTCGGCGGCCTCGCCGCGCACGGCATGCTGCCGCTCGAGGACGTCGCGACAGCGGCAATCGGCCTCGTGCTCGGCATCAGCGCACACGTGGGCGGCTGGCCGATCCCGCGGGGCGGCGCGGACGCGCTGACGGGTGCGCTGGTGCGGCTGCTGGAGGCAAATGGCGGGCGCGTCGAGTGCGGGCGTCGCATACGGCGGATCGAGGAGCTGCCCCGCGCGCGGGCGGTGCTGCTTGACCTTACCGCGCGGCCGGCGCTGGAGGTGACGGGGCGGCGCTTTCCGGGCCGGTTCCGGCGCCGGCTGGAGCGGATCCGTCCGGGCGCCGCGGCGTTCAAGGTCGATTACGCCCTGGACGAGCCGATTCCATGGCAGGACGAGACGTGCCGGCGCGCGATGGTCGTCCATGTCGGCGGCCGTCTGGAGGAGGTCGCAGCCGCGGAGCGGGCGGTGGCGGCCGGTCGGGCGGCGGACGCGCCCTTCCTGCTCGTATCGCAGCCGTCGCTGTTCGACCCGACCCGGGCCCCGCCGGGCGCGCACACGGCCTGGGCGTACGCGCACGTTCCCAACGGGTTTGCCGGTGACATCACGGACCGGATCGAAGCCCGGCTCGAGCGGTTCGCGCCCGGCTTCCGCGACGTGGTCCGCGAGCGGGCGGTCCTGACGCCTGCGTGGCTGGAGCGGCACAACCCCAACCTGACCGGCGGCGACATCAATGGCGGTGCCCCCGACCTGCGCCAGACGCTGCTGCGGCCCGCAGGACGCTGGAACCCGTACGCGACGCCGGCCGAGCACGTCTACCTGTGCTCGTCGGCCACGCCGCCCGGCGGGGGCGTCCACGGGATGTGCGGGCTGAACGCGGCCCGGGCCGCACTGCGCCGCAGCTTCGGGCGGTAGCCGGCCGCTGGAGGGGGCGGCGGTGGAACACCATCCGGCGGGGCGGGTCTGAAAGAGGCCGCCGCTGGTCCGGCCTCAGCCTCGACCCGGTCTGACAGCCCCGGCCGCGAACGAACAATTGCATCAATCTGGAAGCAGCTATGCGCGACGTCGTGCAGAGGCTGGTCCGGCGCGATTTCGCCGGAGCTGGTCGCAGAATTGTCACTATACAGACACCGCTCCTGATCGCGCTGGTCGGGATCATCGTCACCGCGACGGTCGTGGGGCTGATCGCACGGCAGGCCGCGAGTGTCGACACGCTGAATTACACGGAGCTCCTGGGCGCGATCGACGCGGGGCGCGTCGCGTCGCTGACGATCGAGTCGGGGCACCAGGTGACCGGCACCTGGGTGGGTGCGGCGGAAACGGGGTTCGTCACGGCGTTCACGCAGACGGACGCGAGCGCGCTGGTCGCCCGTGCGGAGGCCGCGGAAGTCGAGGTGTCCTTTGCGGCACGCGGCACCTCGCAGCGCGTGCAGAACCTTTTGATCATCGGCCTCGAGCTGATGCTGATCGGCGGGCTCGCGTGGCTGTTCCTGCATCACGTGCGGGGGCAGCGCAGTGGGGACGTGGGAAGCAGGGGCGACGGCGGCACGACGACGTTTGACGACGTGGCGGGCACGCAGGGCGCGGCCGAGGAGCTGCGCGAGGTCGTCGACTTTCTGCGTGCGCCGGCGGCGTTCACGCGCATGGGCGCGCGCGTTCCGAGGGGTGTGCTGCTGGTCGGCCCGCCGGGGACGGGCAAGACGCTGCTGGCCCGCGCGGTTGCGGGTGAAGCGGGCGTGCCGTTCCTCCAGCTCTCGGGCTCCGAGGTCACCGGCTTCGTCGTGGGTCTTGGCGCGCACCGCATCCGCTCGCTGTTCAAGCGTGCCCGGCGCGATGGCGCGGTCATCTTCATCGATGAGCTGGACGCGCTGGGCGGCACGCGCGGGCGCAACCGCTCGCACAACGAGGACGACCGCACGCTGAACCAGCTGCTGGTCGAGATGGACGGCTTCTCGCAGTCGGAAGGCGTCGTCGTGATCGCGGCGACGAACCGGCCCGACGAGCTGGACCCCGCGCTCAAGCGCCCCGGCCGCTTCGACCGCATCGTCACGGTCGGCCTGCCGACATCGCAGGGGCGTGCGGAGATCCTCCGCCTGCACGCCGAGCGACGCGGGATTCCACTGAACGGGGACGTGGATCTCGACCGGCTCGGCAAGCTGACGCCCGGCTCGAGCGGAGCGGAGCTGGCGAACCTGCTGAACGAGGCGGCGATCGCGGCAGTGCGCGAGTCGGCGTCGCAGGTGACGTGGGCACACATCGAGATCGCGCGCGACCGCATGCTGCTCGGCAAGGAGCGCGTCGGCTTCAAGGCGCAGGGGCGCGAGTGGCGGGTGGTCGCATACCACGAGGCGGGTCACGCGCTGGCCGGGGCGATCGGCTGCCCCGACGACGGGCTGCACAAGGTGACGATCCAGCCACGCGGCCGCGCGATGGGCGTGGCGCACTTCGCGCCCGACGACGACATGCACCTCTACTCGCGGCGCTACCTCGAGGGGCAGATCATCAAGGGCTTCGGCGGGCGCGTTGCCGAGGAGATCGTGTTCGGCGCGGACGCGGTCACCGGCGGTGCAGAGAGCGACCTCGTGCAGGTCAACCGCATCGCGCGTCAGATGATCTACCGGCTCGGCATGGGCAGCGATGGCGGACTGCTGGTGCACGACGACGAGAGCGCACCGCTGAGCGCACAGGCGCAGGCGGCCATGGACGCGCAGGTGCAGGTGCTGCTGGAGCGGCTGTACGCGCGGACGCGTGAGATCCTCACCTCCAATCAGGACGCACTCGCCGCACTGGCCGAAGCGCTGCTGGAGCACGAGACGATCGATGGGGACGAGGCGCTGCGGATCATGGGGCTTTCCAGGGCGACGACCGCGGGCGAGCGGGGGTAAGCGTCCCCACCCCGGAGTTCAGCTGTGCGCCGCGATCAGCGGAATATCCGTGACCCTGGTCCCGCGCTGCCGGCGACGGATGCGCACGCGTGAGCAGGCGCGCGGCTCGCAGCCGACGCGCCGCGCAATGGCGCGCCAGACGGGACCGTGCCCGCGGTGGCCATGGGCCAGCCAGGCCTCGGCGTGGGCCATCTCGTGCAGCAGCGTTTCCTCGAGGTGGCGTTCGTTGCCCCGCAGCAGCAGGTCCACATTGAGCGCGATCTCGACGACGACGCGATTGCCGCCCCGCCTGGTGTAGTGGATGTGCCCGAAACGGCGGGACATGCGGTCGCTCACCCGCAGCGGGATGTCGCCCGGCAGTGAGCCGTCGAAGTGCGTGCGGTTGAGTCGCGCGAAGAGCGTGGCGACGACGGCGGCCTGCGCCGGCGTCGCACAGCACGGCAGCGCGGCCGGGCGTGCCATGCTCTCGTCCTCTCCCTCCTGACCGTCCCACCACCGCCGCATCCGCGCGACTGCCCGACGGAACGCCGCATTGCTGGACGGCGCGGTCACGAACTCTGCGATCGCGTCGATCACCGGGCCGGGCGCCGACCGGAAGCACTCCTGCAGGTTCAGCGACGAATGGTCCGCGGACAGCGAGACCATGCGGCTCCGGTTGCGCCGGAACCGGACGCGCTGCAGCCGGGTCGCGCCGCGGGCGCGGAGTGCGTCCAGCATGCCGGCCTCATCCAGGTCGGCGAGGGGCAGGGAGAGCTGCTCGTCCAGGAAGGGTCTTTTCCGCATCGGCAGAAACGATAACCCCGCCCGCAACGCGCCGGCAGGGTCGCCGCCCGTGCGAGCCCGTGGCGCGACGCGCCCGAGCCGTCCCGCGATCTGCGCGCCGCGGACCGTCGCTATTCCCGAACGCAACCGGTCCGCCACATCGTGTGTCAGAGACCATGGAAGGACAGGCGCAAATGAGCACAGGGTCCGGCGTGGACGAAAAGCTTCTGATACGACGTGTGCTGGATGGCGATGCGGGTGCGGAGCGCGAGCTGTACGACCAGCACGTGGATCGTGTGTACCGCCTCTGCCACCGCATGGCAAATGGCGATACGGACCTGGCGCAGGACTTCACACAGGAGGCGTTCGTCCGGGCGTTCGACCGACTGGCGGAATTCCGGGGCGAGGCCGCGCTCTCGACCTGGCTCCACGCGATCGCCGTCTCGGTCGCACTGAACGGGATGCGGAAGGTGAAGCGCCATCGCGAGCGGGAAACGGAGCTGGACGGCGTAGCGGAGATCGGCACCGTGACGAGACACGCAGAGCCGGACCTGAAGCAGCGCCTGCGCGGTGCGATCGACGCACTGCCCGAGCGATACAAGGTGGTGTTCGTGATGTACGACGTCGAAGGCTACACACACGAGGAGATCGGCCGCGTGCTCGACATGCCGGCCGGCACATCGAAGGCGCGGCTGTCCAGGGCGCGCGCGAAACTGCGCGAGGCGCTCGCCGAGTTCGCCGGGGAGTGGGCGACATGACGAAGGACGACGAGAAGTTCACGGAATTTCTGCACGAGCTGCTCGAGGAGATGCCGGACGTGCCGGAGCCGCCGAGGGAAGCGATGTGGGCGCGCATCGAGGAAGCGCGCAGGGAGCGCAGGGCGCAGGCCTCGCTCTTCCGCCGACGCGGCCCGCTGCTCGGCTGGGGAATCGGCCTCGCGGCGATGCTCGCGCTGGGCATCGGCCTCGGCCAGTTGCTGCCGCAGTCGGACGGCGATGCCGAGCCCGTCGCGCGCAGCACGCCAGCCCCGTCCATGAGCGATGCCGAGATGCTGCCGTACCGGCTGGCGGCGCAGCAGCACATGACCCGCACCGAGGCACTGCTCACCGGCTATGTCCGCGACGTGCAGTCCGGGCGCACCCGTGAAGTCGCGAACTGGGCGCAGGACCTGTTGATCAACACCCGGCTGCTGCGCGATTCGCCCGCCGCGCGGGATCCGGAAACGGCGCGGCTGCTCGAAGACCTCGAGCTGCACCTCGCGCAGATCGCAAACCTGTCCGGCTCCGACGCTGAGGAGCTCGGCATGATTCAGCAGAGCATCGAACGGAACAACATGTTGCTCCGGCTGCGCGCCGCCACGGCGAGCGGTCCGGCGGCCGGAATCCAGGGAGAATAGCCATGCGCAGCACCCTTCTGTATACGACGTTCGCGCTCATTGTACCCGGCGCCGCGGGCGCCCAGGTCCAGGCGCCGCGCGCGCCCGCTGCTCCTGCACCGGTCGTGGAGGTCGAGGCCGTGGCATCGCCTGCACCGGTCGCGGACATCGAGGCCGTGGCATCGCCTGCACCGGTGATGCAGGTCGCGCTTGCGTTCGATGACGAAGGCGACCCGCAGCGTCGCATCCGCACGGCGGCGCAGCCGCTGCTGCTGCAGACGTGGTACCCGCAGGACCCGGCGGACGCGACCTACCGTGCGGGGCGTGACGCGCTCATGCGGGGCGACCGTCGCGCGGCGGTGCGTCATTTCGACGAGATCCAGCGGCGCTGGCCGCGCTCGCAGTACGCGCCGCAGTCCTACTACTGGGAGGCGTTCGCGGGTTCGCGCGGGAATGCCAGCACCGATGAGCTGCGGCGTGCCCGCGAGGCGCTGAGCACGCTGCGCAGCCGGTACCCGGATGCGGACGGTCTGCGTGACGCGGACGCGCTGATGCAGACGATCAACGCGCAGCTCGCCGAGCGAGGCGATGTCCAGAGCAACGCGGCGGTGCGGCGTGCAGCGTCGACGGTCGCGACGCAGCAGGGCTGCAGCGAGGTCGACGACGAGAACGACACGCGCGTCGTGGCACTGAACGCTCTGCTGCAGATGGATTCCGAGAGCGCACTGCCGATCCTGACGCGGGTGCTGGAGCGGCGTGATGCGTGCTCGGCGCCGCTGCGCCGCCGTGCGGTCTTCCTGGTCTCGCAGAAGCACTCGCCCGAGACGGCGGACATCCTCGTCAACCTGGTACGCAACGACCCGGACCGGGAAGTGCGCGAGCAGGCGATCTTCTGGCTGTCGCAGGTGGACGGCGCCCGTGCGGTCGAGGCGCTGGAAGGCATCCTGCGCACATCGCGCGATGCCGCGCTGCAGGAGAAGGCGATCTTCGCACTTTCACAGCACCAGAGCGCACGCTCCGCGGAGCTGCTCCGGGCGTACGCGATGCGCGGCGACGTGAACGAGGAGCTGCGGGCGCAGGCGATCTTCTGGCTCGGGCAGTCCGGAGGGCAGCACGCGTCGTTCCTGCGCGACATCTACGGCCGCGTGAACTCGGACGAGCTGAAGGAGAAGGTGATCTTCTCCATCGCGCAGCAGCAGCAGAGCCAGGCGAACTCCGACTTCCTGATGAACATCGCGCTCGATCAGCGCGAGAGCCCGGAGATGCGCAAGCAGGCGCTCTTCTGGGCGAACCAGACCGGAGCGGTCGCGATGCGGCGGCTGGCCGAGCTGTACGATCGCACGGACGATCGCGAGCTGAAGGACCAGCTCATCTTCGCCTTCTCGCAGAACCGGGACCCGGCCGCGATCGAGAAGCTGATGGACATCGGCCGCAACGAGCGGGACGCGGAGCTGCGCCAGCAGGCGATCTTCTGGCTCGGCCAGTCCAGGGACCCGCGGGTCCAGCGGTTCCTGCTCGAGCTGATCAACAACTGACCAACGGCGGTGCGCGGCCGGCCTGGCCGCGCACCCGCCACACTCACGGAGACAGCCATGCGTATGCTCACTCCGACCGTGCTGGGCGCGGTCGCGCTGGCCGCTGCATTGCCCGTATCCGCCCAGTCTCTCGAGCAGCGCGTTTCGCGTGCGCCGCAGGACCGGACGCTCATCTTCGAGTTCAGGGCGAAGCCGGGCGTGTGTGGCGACGGCAACAGCATCATGCGGGTGAACGAGGATGAGGCGGTCGTCATCACGCGCAACGGACGGCAGATGATCGAGAGCGACAGGGTGTCGACGCGGAGTGGCGACTGCTGGACCGGTCCCGTACGGATCGAGATGCGGGGTGGCGCAGCGCCGACCGCCCTGCGCGCGCGCGTCGGCGCGACCGATCGGCCGCGCGACGCCGTCGATCTCGGCACGATCGAGCCGGGCGAGGCGGTCACGTTCCTGCTCGGTGCGGCAAGGCACGCGCGCAGTACCAAGGCGGCCGAGTCGGCGGTGTTCGCGACGACGCTGGCGGATGGCGTGGAGCCGTGGCGCGAGCTGCTGGGGCTCGCCCGCGCGGAGGACGCGTCGCGCAAGGCCCGGAAGAGTGCGGTCTTCTGGGTGGGCCAGGCTGTCGGCGAACGCGTCACCAAAGGCCTGGTGGAGCTGGTCGGCGACGACGACGTGGACATGGAAGCGCGCGAGACCGCCGTGTTCGCGCTCTCACAGCGATCGGATGCGGAGGCGGTGCCTGCACTGATCGAAATCGCGAAGTCTTCACCGCACCCGAAATTGCGGCGGAGCGCAGTCTTCTGGCTGGGGCAGTCGGAGGATCCGCGCGCGCTGGCGTGGTTCGAACAGGTGCTGCTCCAGAAATCGAATTGAAGAAGCGCGGACGTCGCTGAGAGCGCGACGTCCGCGCAGGCAGACTGCAGGTCAGTGCGGCGCGTCCGGTCATGCAGGCCGGAGGCGCCGTCATGCTACCAGGGCTCGTGCATGCGCAGCACCGGCCAGACGCGCCAGTCGCCGGCCATGGCCTCGTCGAGCAGGTTCCAGTTCAGCACGCCATCGTCGCTGCGAGGCTCGAGCAGCGCAAAGATGAGGCGGCCCAGCGGCTGGTCCGTTGCAACGATCCAGGTTCCCACCGGGATCGTGTGCTCGACCGACTCGTAATGCCCTGTGACGGTGCGCTCGTGGTGCTGCTCGAATTCACGGTCGGAGACCCACGTCGAATCGATCGCGAAGCGCTCGACCCGTGCCGTGCGGGCTGTGGTCGACTGGTTCATCTCCACGCCATGCGCGTGCAGCAGGTCGACCAGCCCGGCCAGCTCTGCCGGGACCAGGTAGGCGTGCGGCACGCGCCCGGTCTCCGTGGGGCGGAACGTGCCGAACTCGGGCACGCGCTCGATCCGGCGCTCCGCGGTCCGCCGCAGCATGATCTCGCCCGTGTACGGATGTCGTTCCTCGACCACACCGCCCATCACCAGGTCGAGCGGCTCGGGCGCGCGCTCGAACTCCGCACGCAGCGCCAGCGTGGAGCCCGTCACGGACTCCGCGTCCGCGGCCACGACCATGCGCCGGACCTCGCCCGCATGTGCGTGTGCGAAGTCGAGCACCTCCACGAGGAAGCGTGATGTCGCAAGGATGCGATCGGCGAACGTCGCGTACGAGTACGCCTCGCTCAGGATGGCGAACCGGTTGCGCAGTCCGAGGTAGTTGTTGTTGAAGCGGGCGCGATGGTCGAACGTGTACCAGCCCTGACCGGCGCCCGCGTCGTACAGGTTGCCGTAGTAGTAGTACTCCCAGCCGTGCTGCTCGCGGATGCGTTGCGTCACCGCTGGCAGCCACTGTTCCCGGAGGAAGCCGACGATCGTGGAGTCGGTGTTGGGGTGCAGCGGCGGTGCGTAGGTGAGATGGTAGCCGTGGCGCGTGCCGTTGGTGGTGTGCAGGTCGATACCGACATGCGGATCGTACCGCTGCAGCAGCAGTGCGACGGCGCGCGCTTCCGGCGACTCCAGCTTCATGTGATCGCGGTTCAGGTCGTAGCCCTGCGCATTCGGCCGCTGTCCCATGCCGCCGATCGGGCCGTGCTGAAAGCGGCGGTTGTCCAGCCGGATGCGCTCGTTGCCGTCCGCGTTGTAGATGGGCGCGACCAGCAGCACGAGCGAGTCGAGCCACTGCGTGTGCTGCCCCTGCGCGAGGTCGCGCAGCAGCATCAGCGCCGATTCCTTTCCTTCGACCTCTCCGCCGTGGATGTTTCCCTGGATGTACACGACGGTGCGACCGCTGGCGCGGATCGCATCGGGTGTCCACCGGTCCAGCCGTCCCACGATCGCGAGTGGCAGCGCGCGCCCTTCCATGGTGTAGCCGAAGGTATCGAGCTGGATCAGCGGCGTGCGTGCCGCGATGTCCTCGAGGAACGCCATGACATCGGCGTAGCGCGTGGTCTCGACGTGGTCGGTGCGCTCGGGGGTGGTGCGTGGCCAGGGCTGCTGTGCGTGGGCGGTATGCGCGCTGCCGAGCACGGCAAGCGCGAGGGCGAGGCATGCGACGAATCCGCGTCGGGAACGTCGCATGCCTGCGTGTGCCGGCGGTGTATCAGCGATCACCTTCGGTTCCGGTCTCCGGGTCGAGGTTCAGTGAAGCAGAGTTGATGCAGTAGCGGACGCCAGTCGGCTCCGGGCCGTCCGGGAACACGTGCCCGAGATGCGAGTCGCAGCGACTGCACACCACTTCCGTGCGGATCATCCCGTGGCTGCGATCCTCGTTCACGCTGACGTTCTGCTGCATGATGGGCTGGTAGAAGCTCGGCCAGCCGCTGCCGGACTCGTACTTGGTCTCCGCGTCGAAGAGCGGCTGCCCGCACGCAGCGCAGCGGTACACGCCGGGCGAATGCTCGTGGTAGTACCGGCCCGTGCCGGGCCGCTCCGTGCCCTTCTCGCGCAGGATGCGGTACTGCTCGGGCGACAGCTCGCGCCGCCACTCCTCCTCGCTCTTGCGGATCTTCTCCATGTGTCTTCACTCCTGATTCAGCAGTCCCGACGCGCTGTCGGCCAGCTCACCGCGCAGCACGGTCAGTGCGGTGCCGCGCAGGTCGACGCGGTCTCCACGGATGCGTACCCCGACGAAGCCGCCGCGTGTCGATGCCTGGTAGCCGGTCAGCGTGGTGCGTTCGAGGCGATGCGCCCAGAACGGTCCGAGTGCGGTGTGCGCCGAGCCGGTGACCGGATCCTCGTTCACACCGACGCGCGGCGCGAAGAAGCGCGACACGAAGTCGCAGCGCGGGTCCTCGCTCACCGCCGTGACGATGATGCCGCGCGCCTCCACGCGGCGCAGCGCCTCGAGATCCGGCTCCAGCAGGCGCACCACTTCCTCGGAGCCGAGCTCGACCAGCAGGTCACTGCCATTGCTGCCGACCCACTCCGGCTCCGCCTTCAGCGCCGCCGCCAGGCCCGGAGGAGGGGGGATGCGGTGCGGCGGCTGGGCGGGAAAGTCCAGCACGATCGCATCGCCGTCGCGGCATGCGGTCAACAGCCCGCTCAGCGTGTGGAAGCGGGCGGGCGCGTCGGGGCGAAGCAGTCCGGTCTCGTACAGGATGTGGGCGGAGGCGAGCGTCGCATGGCCGCACAGGCTGACCTCGACCGCCGGGGTGAACCAGCGGAGCGACCAGTCGTCGCCGTGAGCGCGAACAAACGCGGTCTCCGACAAATTCATCTCTGCGGCGACCGCCTGCATCCAGCCGGGGTCGCGCTCGTGCTCGAGAACGCAGACGGCGGCGGGGTTGCCGGTGAACGCGCCACTCGCGAACGCATCCACCTGGTAGATCGGCTGGGCCAAGTCGCGACTCCTGCTCCTGGGTCTCCCGGGAGGATCGGTTGGAAACGGCGGGACCGCAACCGGAGCAGCCAGGGCCGTCCGGGCCGTAGCAGCGCAGTGGTCTCACACGGAGGGGCCGCGAACGCCCTGGCAGCCGGTACACTGGGTTCCAACCCTTCCCGGCATTAGCCTGTCTTATCCATCGAGCATGGCAACGGAAACGATGCGCGTCATTCCTTCGCGAGCCGCCCCGGCCGAAACGGGCACCGAGCAGGACGACGTCCGCCGGGCTGCGGCGGGCGACGCCTCGGCGTTCGAGCGGCTGTACCGGGCGCATGCGGCGCGGATCCACTCGCTGTGCCGGCGCATGGCGGGCCCGGAGGAGGCGGACGACCTGACGCAGGAGGTGTTCGTCCGGGCCTGGCGGAAGCTGGACAGCTTCCGGGGGGAGGCGGCGTTCGGCACCTGGCTCTTCCGGCTCGGGGTGAACGTGGTGCTGGCGCGGCGCGCGACCATGGGCAGCTACCGGGCGCGCTTCACGACGGAGGCGGACGCCGGGGCACCGGTCGAGGAACGGGGGCGCGCGGCCGTGCCGGTCGGATCACGGCTCGATCTCGAGCGGGCGATCGGCAAGCTGCCGGAAGGCGCGCGACGCGTGTTCGTGCTGCACGATGTCGAAGGCTACAAGCACGAGGAAATCGCCGAGATGCTGTCGATCACGGCGGGTACGTCGAAGTCCCAGTTGCACCGCGCGCGCATGACACTGCGCGAGCACCTGACGTGAGGCGGAGCATGAGCGACGCATACATGGACCGACTGTCGGAATACCTGGATGGCTCACTCGACGCGGGTGAGCGCCAGGAGCTGGAGCAGCACCTCGCAGGCTGTGAACCGTGCCGCGCCACACTGGAGGAGCTGCGCAGCATCGTGGGCGAAGCGGGTGCGCTCCAACCCGTGGAGCCACTGACCGACCTCTGGCCGGGGATCGCCGCTCGCATCGAGAGCGAGCGCGAAGTCAGCCTGCCGCTGGCCGCGGGCGGCGCGCAACGTCGCGGCGGCATGCGACGCCTGAGCTTCACGCTGCCGCAGCTCGCTGCCGCCGCGGTCGTCCTGGTGCTCGCGTCGGCGGGGAGCGTCTGGATGCTGACCGGCGGCGAGCGGGCGGGACCCGCGAATCCGGGGGCGCCGGCGGGCGCGATCGTCCCGGTCTCGACGGCCACGCCGGACAGCGAGCTCGCCGAGCTGGAGGCCGCGCTCGCGGGCGGCGAGCGTCAGCTCGATCCGGCGACGGTCGCCGTGCTGCGTCGCAACCTGCTGATCATCGAACAGGCGCTCGTCGAATCGCGGACAGCACTGCAGGCCGACCCGGCAAATCCGTACCTGAGCCGGCACTACGAAAACACCCTGAACAAGAAGCGCGAGCTGCTGCTGCAGGCAGGCAGCATCGCGCGAGGCAGCACCTGACATGCTCGCGCTACTGATGGCCGGCTCACTGCTCCTGGCGGTGCCGCAGGAACGAACGGACACGACGTTCCCGGCGAACGGCCTCCACAGGCTGATGGTGGAGAACCGCAACGGCGCCACGATTGTGCGCGGCTGGGACCGCGAGCAGGTGCGGATCCGTGCCGCCTCACGCCGGCAGGACCGCATCGACATCGAGGTCGATCGCGCGGAGGGCACCATCGGCGTGGAGACCGATCGTGGCCAGGACGTGCAGTACGAGATCGACGTCCCGGTCCGGATGGCGGTCGATATCGAGGGCACGAACCAGTCGGTGCGCGTGGAAAACATCATGGCGCCGATCGGCGTCGAGTCGGTGAATGGTGAGATCACCGTGCGCGGCGGGCGGCGGCAGGTGTCGCTGGAAACGGTGCAGGGGCGGATCACGCTGGAAGGTGCGGCCGGCAGCATCGATGTCTCGTCCACGAACAACGCGGTGCTGCTCCGCCGCAGCAGCGGCGAGATCAGCGTCGAAAGCGTGAACGGCGCGGTGACCCTCGAGGACATCCGCGCCACGCACCTCGACGCCAGCACAGTCAACGGCACCGTCACCTTCAGTGGTACGCTCGCCCCGCAAGGCCGCTATTCCCTCGGCACGCACAACGGCACGATCGAGATGCGGGTGCCGCAGGGAAGCGACGCGACGTTCGTCGTATCGACGTTCAACGGGGAGTTCGAGGTGGACTTCCCGATCCAGGTGCGCGACCAGGACACGCGCGGTCAGTATCAGTTCCGGCTGGGCAGCGGCGCCGCACGCGTCGAGCTGGAATCGTTCAGCGGCAACGTGCGCGTACTGCGCGCACGCCAGGGTACCGGAGGACAATGATGCGGTTCGCCCGATATACCGGCGCAGCGATGGCGCTGGCCGGAGCACTGTTCGTCGCGCCGAGCGTCGCTTCGGCACAGGATTTCTCCTGGAACGGCAGCCTGTCCGCGGGGCAGTCCGTCGAGATCAAGGGCGTGAACGGGGAGATCGTCGCCGTCCCCGCGAGTGGCGGGCAGGTGCGTGTCACTGCCGTGAAAACCGAGGGCCGCCGCGGAGACGCCGAGGACGTGCGGATCGAGGCCGTGCGCCACGACGGCGGCGTCACGATCTGCGCGGTCTACCCTGACGGCCGTGAGCGCAACGAATGCCGGCCCGGCAGCGGTGGCCGCCTCGGTGCGCGGGACAACGACGTCAAGGTCGCGTTCCGCGTCGAAGTCCCGTCCAACGTGGACTTCATCGGCAAGACCGTGAACGGTGCGATCCGCGCAACGGGCCTGAGTGGCCGCGTGGCCGCGGAAACCGTGAACGGCAAGGTCGAGGTCCAGACTCGCGGGATTGCGCGCGCAAACACCGTGAACGGCTCCATCGAGGTAGCGATGGATCGCGCCGACTGGGCGGGCGAACTGGAGTTCGAGACGGTGAACGGCTCGATCGAGGTCGCGATCGGTGCGGACAATCCGAGCATGGACGTGGAAGCGTCCACCGTGAACGGCAGCATCTCGACCGACTGGCCGCTGACGGTGCAGGGGCGGTGGGGACCGAAGCGGATGAACGGCACGATCGGGTCGGGCGGGCGGACGCTAAGCCTGTCGACGGTGAACGGGAGCATCGCGATCGTGCGACGTTAGCGGGGTCCTTCTCTGATCTGCTGGCCCGGGCGGGAAACAACAAAGCGGTGACCTCCGAGTGGAGGTCACCGCTTTTTCTTCAATCTTCGGGATCGCGGACCGACCGGATCAGCGCCTCCATGTGCGCGATGTAGTCGTCGAGCGCGCCGCGGCCCGCCTCCGTGAGCCGGTACTCGGTGCGCGGCACGCGACCGTCGAACGTCTTGGTGCACGTGATGTAGGAGGCGTCCTCGAGCTTGCGGGCATGCACGCTCAGGTTGCCGTCGGTCGTGTCGAGCAGCGTCTTCAGCTCGTTGAACGTGAGCGTCTCGTTCACGGCGAGGGCGCTCACGATGCCCAGGCGGATCCGCTCATGGATGGTGCGGTCGAGCTCGAGCGAGTTGGTAAGCGACTGCCCGCGCACGCCGTTCAGCCGGCGCTTCGTCGAGTGCGCAGTCTTCCGCTTCCGCTCCTGTCCCAGTCGCTCGGTCTTGCCCGTCATCCGCTCCTCACGTTCCTGCAAGAGTGTCCCATTGCCGGGCTGCATCAGCTCGCCGGGCGATCCGTGTCCACCAGCTTCTCGACGAGCCAGTCGGTGATCATCGTGAACAGGTGCACCGTCGTGTTGCCACCACTGATGCTGTGCGTACGGTTCGGGTAGATCATCAGGTCGAACTGCTTGCCGGCCGCCTGCAGCGCATTCACGAGCTGCACCGAGTTCTGGAAGTGCACGTTGTCATCGCCCGTGCCATGGATCAGCAGCAGCTCCCCGGTCAGGTCGTCCGCCTTGTGAACGGGCGAATTGTCGTAACCCGCGGGATTCTCCTGCGGCGTCCGCATGAACCGCTCGGTGTAGAT
>DASTYK010000145.1 GCA_035764935.1 Longimicrobiales bacterium
CGCCAGCTGGGATTTACCGGAAGTGCCGGCGTCCAGGTGGGTGAGTTCTCAGCTCTGCCGCATGGTTCACGCACGCCACAGACGATCAGGGAAGGATCCATCCTGCTCATCGACGGAGGCTGCAGCGTGGAGGGGTATCGGTCCGACATCAGCCGGACCTTCGTGCTCGGGCGCGCGACCGACAAAATGAAGCGGGTTTTCGATATCGAGCTCGCGGCGCAGAAGGCAGCTTTTGCCGCGGCCCGCCCCGGCGTCCCGTGCGAGGCGGTGGATGCTGCCGCCCGAAAGGTCATTACTGACGCTGGCTACGGCCCCGATTACCGCTACTTCACTCATCGCGTCGGTCATGGGATGGGCATGGACGGCCATGAATGGCCCTATCTGGTGCGGGGCAATAAGCTGCCGTTGGCACCCGGCATGACATTTTCGGACGAACCAGGCATCTACCTTCCCGGCGAATTCGGAATCAGGCTTGAGGACGACATTGCCATCACGGAAGAAGGCGCGGAGATGTTTACGCCGTACAGTCTGTCGCTCGAAGACCCGTTCAATACCGGGGCCTGAACGATCAAGCTGTCTTCGTTCAGGTTGCATCACCCCCCGGCCAGATACGAGAACTGGCCGGGTGGTTCGGGTTCAGAGTCTCAGTTCCCTCCGGTGATCCTCGTGAAACCACACCACCCCCGCCACCTCCTCACCGTCTGGAACCCCGCCTATGCCAGCGACGCGCTCGACGAGCACCTGCGCGTGCTGCTCCACTGGGCGCAGGAGCACCGCGCCGGCACCGCCGACGAGGATGACGTCTACGTCTGGTGGGGCAAGGTGCGCTCGACGCGCCGCGAGCAGCCCCTGCCGCACGCCGACCAGGTGCTCGCGATCGACGAGCAGATCCAGCGCGGCGTCGAGACGCACCTCTACCTGACCGACTACCGCTCACTCTACGTCGGCTGGATCCTCGAGATCACCGCCGATGACGTGCTGCGCGAGATGGCGGGCGAGGCGGAGCACATGCCGTCGTACTACGAGGGGCATCGTGTGGACTTCTGGTTCCGGCTCCAGGACGTGCGGCGCATCGTTGCCGACGACACGCCGGCGGTGATCCAGGAGCTCGGCAGGCTGCGCAACGTCAACTTCCACGACCGGCCGGTCTCGCTCTACGGCGGCATGGTCGACCTGCCGCTCGTCGTCACGAGCACGGACGGTGCGAGCTGGTTCGGCGGCTCTTCCGCGCTGCTCGACGAGCAGCTCTGGGCGGAGCGCGACGCGGAGCTGCGCGGCGAGACGGGGCGCATCGCACACGAATTGCGCGACAACCTGTTCGGCCAGGCGGTCTGGACCGCGCTCGATCCGACGACGCGCACCTTCCTCGCCAGTGGCGACGCCGTATTCCGCGCGCGTCGCGACGATCCGGCCTTCGATTTCGCGACGGCTGCCGTCGAGTACGCGAAGGCGGTCGAAACGGAGCTGAACGCGCTGCTGCTGCCGGCGCTGCGGCCGGTCATGCGTGGGAAGCCGACATCGGAGCGTGAGGTCACGCTCAACAGCCGGCGCATCGATCTCAGTGACGACGTACCGCATCTCGGCCTCGGCGAGCTGCTGCACCTGCTCGCGCACGCGGAGCATTTTCGCAAGGCACTCCGCACGGCATTCCCGCACGACTGGAAATGGCTGCAGGGCGAGCTGCCGGCGTATCTCGACGCGGCCGCTGCGCTGCGTAACCCGGCGGCGCATTCGGCAACGCTGTCGCGGGAGGACATGGTGCGGCATCGGGAAACGATTCTCGGGATCGGCTGCGAGGGGTTGATCACGATGCTCGCGCGCATCCGGCTGCGGGCGGCGTAGGCAACGTCGCAGACAGACGATGCAATGACCTGGATCCTGGACCCGCTCGACGGCCCGATCGCCGACACGCTCGACCTGCACGGCATGACCTGGTCCGAAGCGGAGCTCGCGGTCATCGCGTTTCTCACGCGCGCCCGCAAGCGAGAACCCGGCGCGCTCGTACACGTGATTACCGGAAAAGGGAAGGGCTCGCCCGGCCGCCCGGTGCTGAAGACGCGCATGAAGACCATGCTTCGCGCCGGTCTGCCCCAGGTCGAAGTCTGGGGACCCGACCTCGACCAGGGTGGCTTCCTGATCCGCCTGAAGCAACGCTGAATCGAACCGCGCGGTAGACCCCGCGTCGCCTGTCGCTGCCCTGACCGCTTGAATCGCTTGTTCTCATCACCTCTAGACTGGTCCGTTCGGTCATTGCGTTCAGGCAGTCCTACCTTGCTGTAAAGGAAGAATCTGTGATGGCACTCAACATCAAGAACCCCGAAGCCGATCGGCTCGTGCGCGAGCTCACGCGATTGACCGGTGAAAGCATTACCGAAGCCGTGATCCGTGCGATGCAGGAGCGCCTGGACCGCGAACGTGCGGCCCGGGAGTATCCGGTACTGCGTCAGGAGTTGCGCCGAATCCGCGAACGGTATCAGTCGCTCCCGCTGCACGACGCGCGATCCGCCGACGAGATCCTCGGTTACGACGAGCACGGACTGCCCTGACCATGGTGATCGACACATCTGCGCTGATCGCCTGGCTCGAGGGCGACGCGCAGGCGGATCGCATCGAGCAGAAGCTTCTTGGAGCTGATCGACTCGCGATCAGCGCGGCAACGGTGGTGGAGTGCGGAATCGTGATCGAGGCGCGTCGCGGCGATGCTGGCGGCAGAGACCTGGACCTCCTGCTGCATCGCCTCGCCGTCGAGATCGTTCCCGTCGACGAGCGGCAGGCCGAGCTTGCG
>DASTYK010000146.1 GCA_035764935.1 Longimicrobiales bacterium
GTCGTCCCAGCGGAAGAAGCGGGTGGCCGACTGCTGCTGCTCCATGAATGGGCTCCGGTGTCGGGAGGTCGCCGCGGCCACGCGGGAACGGGCCGCCATCGGCTGATCTTCGCCAGCGCGCTGCCGCGATGCAAGAGCGCGTTGATGCCCTGGCAACGCGTCTGCCGGCGCCTTCATGAACTGCCGGCATGACTCGATCGAGCCCTGACCCGCACCGACAGTGTTTGCAGGGCGCGGGTTTGCCTGCACTGCGCGTGAGCCCTACCTTTTCCGGCACTCCCAACAAGCAGACCCGCTCGAGGACGACGGAGATGAATCCGAACCGGCTACTGGCATGCGCCTGCAGTGCGCTTGTCCTGTTCACCAGCGGCTGTGCCGCGCGCGAATCCACAGCGCAGCAGCCGCGCCCGCGCGCCGAGGCGCCGGCGCAGAATGGTGGGCAGTCGCGCCAGCAGGGCATCCGCCCCTACCGCGACGTCGTGCCCGCGAGCGCGCAGAGCGACAGCGGCATGTTCCTCGTCCACCGCGTGGGTGACAAGGTGCTCTTCGAGATCCCGGACTCGCTGCTCGACCGCGAGATGCTGGTGATCAGCCGGTGGTCGGGCGTGCCGAGCAACTTCGGCGGCTTCAACCCGGCCGGCTTCTCGGCGCAGGAGCAGATCATGACGTGGGAGCGGCAGGGTGACCGTGTCCTGCTGCGCAAGCATTCCTACGACGCCGTCGCCGCCGACTCGACGCCCATCGCGCTCAGCGTGGCCGCGAACAACTACGCACCGATCGTCGCATCCTTCGGGATCTCGGCGATCGGACAGGACAGTGCGAGCGTGGTCATCGATGTCACCAGTTTCTTCTCCGGTGACACGCCGGCGATCAGTGCGCTGGATCCCCGGCGTCGCCGGGAGTATGGCGTTCGGCGACTGGACCCCGACCGCAGCTTCATCACGTCCGCGCGCTCCTACCCGATGAACGTCGAGGTTCGCCACACGCAGACGTTCGAGGCGACGACGCCGCCGTCGGATGCGCACGTCGGCGCCGTCTCGGTCGAGATGAACCAGTCGATCGTGCTGCTGCCGCGCGAGCCGATGCGGCCGCGTTACGCGGATGAGCGCGTCGGCTTCTTCTCGATCCGGCAGACGAACTTCGGGCGTACCGAGCAGAAGGCGCCGGAGCAGGAGTTCATCCGCCGCTGGCGGCTGGAGCCGAAGGACGAGGCCGCATACGCGCGCGGCGAGGTCGTCGAGCCGGTGAAGCCGATCGTCTACTACCTCGACCCGGCGACGCCGACCGAGTACCGGCAGTGCGTGCGCCAGGGCATCGAGGACTGGCAGCCCGCGTTCGAGACGGCGGGGTTCCGCAACGCGATCCTCGCGATGGATCCGCCGTCGCCGGCTGAGGATCCGGACTGGAACCCGGAGGACGTGCGCTACTCCGTGGTACGCTGGGCCGCGAGCCTGACCCGCAACGCGCAGGGCCCGAGCACCAGCGACCCGCGCACCGGCGAGATCATCGAGAGCGACATCGTCTGGTATCACAACCACCTGCGCTCCTACCGCAACCGCATCATGCTGGAGACGGGTGCGGCCAATCCGCTCGCGCGCTCGCTGCCGATCGATGATGGCCTGATGTGCGACGCGATGCGCCAGGTGATCGCGCACGAGGTCGGCCACGCGCTCGGCCTGCCGCACAACATGATCTCGAGCTCGGCCTACCCGGTCGATTCCCTGCGCAACGCGTCATTCGCGCGGCGCATGGGCGTTGCACCGACGATCATGGACTACGCGCGCCAGAACTACGTCGCGCAGCCGGGCGACGGCCTCCAGGGCACCGACTTCCTCCGCCAGATCGGGCCGTACGACCACTACGTGATCAACTGGGGCTACCGCGTGCTGCCGCAGGCTGCCACGCCCGAGGACGAGGTGCCGATCCTGAACCGCTGGATCGTCGAGAAGGCGGACGACCCGATGTACCGCTTCCTCGGCGGACCCGACATGGCGGCGGATCCGCGCGCGCAGACCGAGGACATCGGCGATGACCCGGTGCGCGCGAGCACGTACGGCATCATGAACCTGCAGCGCGTCACACCCAACCTGCTCGAGTGGACGACGAAGCCCGGCGAGGACTACACGGACCTGGCCGAGCTGTACGGCGAGCTGGAGGGCCAGTGGTTCCGCTACGTGAACCACGTCGCCGCGGTGATCGGCGGCGTGATGGCAGACCACAAGACCGCGGACCAGGCGGGCCCGGTCTACACGCCGGTCACGCGCGCCGCGCAGGAGCGCGCGCTCGAGTTCATCGAGGAGCAGGTCTTCGACGCGCCGCTCTGGATGCTCGAGCCCGAGATCCTCGAGCGCATCCGCGTGAACGGCCCGCAGCGCCTGCAGCAGCGCCAGGCGATGATGGTCGGCAGCCTGCTCTCGGGGCAGCGGCTGGGGCGGATGCTGACGGTCGAGACGACGCATCCGCAGGTCGCCTACCCGGTGAGTGCATACCTCGACGACCTGCGCGCCGGCATCTGGGGCAACGCCGCACAGACCGCCACCGATACGTACCGTCGCGCACTGCAGCGCGCCCACGTGGACCGGCTGGTCGCACTGTACCAGGCGGAGAACGACCGCTCGGACCTGCGACCGCTCGCGCGTGCACAGCTCGTGCAGGTGCGTACGCTCGCGAACGCGGCGGGTCAGCGGACGAGCGGCGTGGCGCGGGCGCATCTGCAGGACATCGCGCAGCGGATCACGGCGGTGCTGGAGCCGCGCTGATCCTGCAGTCACGGACCGTCTCGTTTCACGCAGAGGCGCGGAGGAGCAGAGGCGCAGCAACCTGCTTCGTTGAACGCTGATATTCCAGGTATGAAGAAACGCCGGTGACATTCAGTCACCGGCGTTCTTCTATTCTGGAGGCTGACGTCAATCAGTCAGATCACCAGCAGCCCTCTGCGTCTCCGCTCCTCTGCGACTCTGCGTGAAATGGAGATGCCGTGACGCAGAGGCTCAGGTAAACCGCATCCCGTTCGGCGCAACCGTACCCGGCTTCGGCTGCGGAGCAGGCTTCGACTTCGGCGCCGACTTCTGCTTCGGTCCCCTGCCCTGCTGCCCCTGCCGCCGTGCCGCGCCCGCCTCCGGCTGCACGCCGGTCTTCATCGTCAGGGCGATGCGGTTGCGCTCG
>DASTYK010000147.1 GCA_035764935.1 Longimicrobiales bacterium
GAGATCGACGTCCAGCAGCCCCGGCAGCAGCGTCTTGGTGTTCTGCACGCGCGTGTCTGCAGTGACGATCAGCTCGCCGGTGACGAGGAATGCGGCGGAGATCTCCTGCTGCAGCGTCGTGTGCGCCAGGTCGACCATGTCCACCTCGCTGACCGTGACCTCCGGCACGCGAAAGATCAGGATGATCGCGATTATCGCGGCGAGCAGCATGCCGAGCGCGAGGAGCGCCGCGCAGCCTCCGCGGCTGCGGGACTCCGCGGCGGAATCCGTCGCGGCGTGCGGCACATCGCCGGGCTGCGTGCCGGCTTCGTCGCCCGGCGGCTGACGGCCCTCTGGCGTGTCGCTCATCCGCCTGCGACCTGCTCGACCCGGCGCGCCCAGCGGAGCCAGGAAAACTCGCGCAGGTCTTCCAGCAGCGTGTCCGGAATGGGTGCGTCCGCCTCGATCGTCATGAGCGCGTCCTTGTGGCGGCCGGTCCGGTCCACACGCATCGTGGCGAGGTTGATGTTCTCGGCGGCAAAGCGGCTGGTGATCGTCATGATCGTGCCGGGCTCGTCGCGCGCGAGCACGACGAGCGTGTGGTAGTCGCCGCCCAGCGATACCGGAAAGCCGTTCAGCTCGGTGACCTCGATGCGTCCACCGCCGATCGACGCGCCCGTGATGTGCACGGTTTCGCCCTCCCGCGTCAGCTCGAATACCACGCTGTTCGGATGCGCGTCGTCGCCGAGGTCCACGTTCTCGAAGGACCACTCCATGCCGGCGTCCTCGGCCTCGTGGAACGCCTCGCGCAATCGCAGGTCGTCGGGCGGCAGGCCGATCAGTCCCCCCACGATGGCGCGCTTGGTCCCGTGACCGTCACCGGTTGCAGCGAACGAGCCGTGCAGCCGGATCAGCGCACGCTCCGGCATCCCGCCCAGGATCGCGCGTGCGACCAGGCCGAGCCGGCAGGCACCCGCGGTATGCGAGGAGGACGGCCCCACCATCACGGGACCGAGGATGTCGAACAGGGATACGAGGATCATCGTCTACGCTCAGCGGCTGGCACCCGTCGGCTGACGCGACGGCTGGATCTGCACGAGTTTGCGTGCGGACGGCGTCGCCGCCAGCCCGCCCATGGCCGTCTCACGGTACGCGACAGGCATCCTGCGCCCGACCTCGCCCATCACGTCGATCACCTCGTCGGCACTCACCGGGAAGTCGCACCCGGCGAGTGCCATCTCCGCCGCGGCGATCGCCTGCATTGCCGCCGACGCATTGCGGTAGATGCACGGCACCTCGACCAGCCCGCCAATGGGATCGCAGATGAGGCCGAGCATGCCCTGCAGCGAGAGCGCAATCGAGGTCGCGACCTGCTCGTTCGTGCCGCCGTTGATCCACGTCACTGCCGCTGCGCCCATGGCCGCGGCAGTGCCGGTCTCCGCCTGGCAGCCGCCTTCGGCCCCCGAGATCGACGCCCGCTGTGCGATCACGGCACCGACGCCGCCCGCGACGAGCATGGCGTCGATGATGGTGTCCTCGTCGAGATCCAGGAACTCGCCCGTGCTGATCAGGATCGCGGGCAGCACGCCCGCGGCCCCGGCGGTCGGCGCTGCGACGATCAGGCCCATTGCGGCGTTGACCTCCAGCGTGGAGATCGCGCGCGCGAGTGTGATGGTCACGCGCTCGCCGAGCAGCCGCGGCCCGTTGTCGATGAGCCGCTTCGCACGGCCGCCCGTCAGGCCCGAGGCGGAGTGGACCTCGCCCTTGAGCCCCTCGGTGATCGCTGCCCGCATCACCCTGAGGTTGCGCTGGATCCTCGCGCGGATGTCGGCCGGGTCACGCCCGGTTTCCGACGCTTCCTTCGCGAGCACGACCTCCGGCAGGGAGCACCCTGACTCCGCCGCGGCGGCCAGGAGTTCTTCGATGGATCGATGCAAACGGCAGCTCCCGCGTGACTTCGCCCGGGACAGACGTCGGTGCGACGGCCCGGATCGTGGCTGCTGGTGCGCTCGGCCGGCCCGCGGCCACACCAGAACCAAGCTACCGCCTCCCGGCCCTTCATTCAAAGTGGGGCAGCACGGGTATGTTCGTCGGAACGGCCTGCGGCGGCGCCGATTTCGCGTGTGCACGTCACGAACGCTGCGACGTCCTCGTTACAGGAGTAGCGAACTGCACCGGTACACCATCCACGGAGGAGCCATGCGACGTCGCACCACACCCCTCCTGTCCCCGGGAGGCTTCACGGCAGCCGCCCTCCTGGCGGTGCTCGCACTGGGCTGCGCCTCGGACCCGTCCGGGCCGGGTGCTCCGAAGCTGATCGAGCTGCCGCGCGACCTGGCCGAGACCGAGCAGGGAGTGATCCGCGCTTCCAACCGCTTCGCGTTCGACCTGCTGCGTGAAGCGCACGCGCGGGAGCAGGACCACCCCAACGTGGTCCTCTCGCCGTTCAGCGCCTCCATGGCGCTCGGCATGACGATGAATGGCGCCGCCGGCGCCACGTACGATCAGATGCACGCGATGCTGGACTTCGCGGACCTGGCGCCGGAGGAGGTCAACGCATCCTACCGCAGCCTGGTGGACATGCTGCTCGAGCTGGACCCGCAGGTCGAGCTCGCCATCGCGAACTCCGTATGGGCCCGGCAGGGGATGCCCTTCCTGCAGTCGTTCTACGACGTGGTCGCACAGTACTTCGATGCCGAGGCGCGCACGCTCGACTTCGATGCGCCCGATGCTCCCGATGTGATCAACGCGTGGGTCGCCGAGAACACCGGCAACCGGATCCAGAGTATCGTCGAGAGCATCCGACCGACCGACGTGATGTTCCTGATCAATGCCATCTACTTCAAGGGCGACTGGCGCGAGCAGTTCGAGCGCTCCAGCACGCGACCGGGCGAGTTCCGCCGCGAGGATGGCACCACGGTGCAGGTGCCGATGATGAACGCGAGTGACATGCCCGTCCGGCTCGGTCACGGCGATGGCGTCGCGATCGGCGAGCTGCCGTACGGCGGCGACGCGTTCACCATGGTCATCGTCGTTCCGACGGCGGATACGCCGGTGTCGGAGGTCGTTGCTTCGCTGGACGCCGAGACCTGGAACCGCTGGATGCAGTCGCTCGGAGATCTGCGCGGGGCGCCCGTGTCGATGCCGCGCTACGAGGTCGAGTGGATGGGTGTGCTGAACGAGACGCTGAAGGCGCTCGGGATGCAGGATGCCTTTACCGGCAGCGCCGATTTCTCGCGGATGGCGGAGCAGCCATTCGCCGACGACCTGTTCGTGGAGGACGTCGTACAGAAGACCTGGCTGCGCGTGGACGAGGAGGGTACCGAAGCGGCAGCGGCAACCTCGGTGGGAATCGGCGTGGTTTCGATGCCGGCCGGCCTGCGGGTCGACCGCTCCTTCCTGATGGCGATCCGCGAGCGGCACTCCGGCACGATCCTGTTCCTGGGAGTGATCGACGACCCTAGCGACGTTTCATGAGCACACGCATCGGCGGTTCGGCGCGCGGCGGTGAGGCCGATGCGCAGGATTCGAGTGCGGAGCTGAAGCAGGCCTTCCGCGCCGCGCTCGCACACTGGGCGAGCGGCGTCACCGTGGTCTCGGTGCGGGACGAACCGAACGTCTTCGGCACCACCGTGACCGCCTTCACGTCCGTGTCGCTGGAGCCGCCGCTGGTGCTCGTCGGTCTCGGCCCGAATGCCGTCGTCCGCCCGCTGCTCGAGACCGGCTCTCAGCTGGTCGTCAACATCCTGTCGACGGAGCAGCAGCGTACCGCGACGATCTTCACGGACACCGGCCCGCTCGGCCGTGAGCTGTTCCCGCCCGATGGACCGCCGGTGCTCCAGGGCTCGCTGGCCAGCCTGGTCTGCACTGTCGATGCGCTGCATCCGGCTGGCGATCACCTGGTCGTGATCGCGCGCGTGCACGACGTGCGCATGGGCAGTGGGGGCGCCCCGCTGATCCGGTACGACCGGACATGGCGAGCGCTGGAGCAGGGAGGCTGAAGCGTCCGGCGAACAACCGGGCGCCGTCTCAGAGCGCGTCGAGCCAGGACCGCGGCAGCAGCGCGGGCGGGCCCCTGCGCGTCGTACCCAGACTGAAGAGGTAGGCCGCGACATCACGCGCCTCTGCCCGGTCGAGCCCGACCGCCGGCATCGCCGTGAGTGAGTCGATCGACTGCGGGTCCATCAGCCAGCTCACCAGTGCGTCCGGCTCGTTCGGCACACGACCCGCGATGTAGGCGCGTGCGCCGAAGCTCGTGAGCGGCGGGCCGACCAGCCCGCGCGCACCCCGAACACCCGGTACGACGTGACACGCGCCGCACCCCGCGGTCGCGATGATCGCGCGCCCGCGCTCCACATCCGCGCCAGGGATGCGAGCGAAGGCGGCTTCCTGCTCCCGGCACCCTGAAGCGGCAAGCGTCGCGAGCAGCGCAAGGTGCGCGATCCAGCGCGACCGGCCATGCAGTGTCGCGGCCGCATGCTTACGCAGAACAGTGCGCCACCATACGGGGCGCCATGCAGTTCTCATGGTGAGCACACCGGCACGAGGAACGGCGACATGCCATTCAACACGATCAGCGCGACGAACAGCGCCGCCAGCATCACGCCGATCATGTAGATCAGTCCTTCGTGGCCGCCGGACTCGTTCAGTGCGTGCGTCCATGATGGCGCGTGCTGCACGCGTCGCCACTCGCGCAGTGCCAGTGCGCCCGCGGCGATTCCCAGCGCACCGAAGATCACGGTCAGCACGGCCACCGTCACCTTCGCGCCGCCCCACCCGGTGGTGCAGGCGAGCGCCACGACGACGTAACAGGTGGCCAGGTGCAGCGTCCACGCGAGCGCACCACCGAGAAACGCGATCACCTTGAGGTGGTTCGGCGTGCGTGACTGCAGCTCCTCGTCCGCCATCACCAAAGCTCCGGGGACAGGTAGATCGTGAACGCGGAGATCAGCCAGGCCGGGGCCACGAACCACGCGACCAGCGCAGCATTCCATGCGACACCGCGACCACGTCGGTCCCCGGCCGCGAACAGCGCCCAGGCGAGCCCGGCACCGAGCATCGCGGCCAGCACCAGGTGCAGCAGGATCTGGAAGCAGATCAGGAACAGTACTGCTGACGCATGCGCATCGGTCGCCGCCGCCAGGCCGCTGCCCGACCAGGCCCGCCACAGCAGCGGGACCGTTGCTACCGTCGCGGCAAAGGCCACTGCGAGCGGAGCGCCGAGTGCCGGCGTTGCATCACGCTGGATGCGCCGGACACCCATGAACATCGCGCCGGCGGCCAGCACGGCCAGCAACAGCACGGCTGCAGCGGTCCAGGCATTGTCCGGCGTGAACGCGGGCCACCAGGGCGAGGGCCCCTCGCCGACGTAGTAGTAGCTCGCGACGAGGGTCAGCAGCGCGGTCGCCATGATCGTCAGGAACACGAGCGTGCCCCAGAACCCGCTGGAGATCGGTCCTGCCACCGCGAGCGGCAGGCGGTCGGGGTCCTCGTCGTGCTCGGGAAAATCGGCCAGCGCCTGGCGCCCGGCATCGTCAGGCCAGAACCAGCCGAACAGTGCGATCAGCGTGGCAACGCCGCCGATCCCGGCGAGGGCGGCACTGTCGAGCAGTGCGCCCGCGAAGAGGAACACGAATGCGATCGACATGATGAACGGCCAGATCGACGGCCCGGGGATCTGTGCGATCGCGAGCGGCCGCGCGTCCTGCACGGTGACGATGAGAGTGCCGCGCCAGCCGATCGGCTTCCAGTCGAAGTCGTCGAGCTGGCGCTTCAGCTTCGGGTCCTCCGGCTCGAGCGAATCCTGCTCCCACAGTGGGTGGCGGCTGCGCACGACCGGCAGTGCAGGGAACTGTGCCTGCGGCGGCGGCGAGCTCTGCGACCACTCCAGCGTGTCGGCCTGCCACGGGTCGTCACCGGCCTCCTCGCCATTCTTCAGGCTCCACAGCACGTTGACGACGAACAGCAGCACACCCAGCGCGAAGCCGACGGCGCCGATCGTCGAGATCATGTTCAGCGTGTCCAGCGGCGTACCACCCGCATACGTGTACACGCGTCGCGGCATGCCCAGGATGCCCGAGACGTGCATCGGGAAGAACGCTACGTTGAAGAAGACGAACATCATCCAGAAGTTCCACCGGCCGAGCCGCTCACTCGTCATCCGTCCGGTGATCTTCGGCAGCCAGTAGTAGAGCCCGCCCACCAGCGGGAACACCACGCCGCCGATCAGCACGTAGTGGAAGTGCGCAACGATGAAGTAGCTGTCGTGCGCCTGCAGGTCGAAGGGAACCGACCCCACCATCACGCCCGTCACCCCGCCGAGGGTGAAGATCACCAGGAACCCGATCACGAAGAGGAGTGGCGTGCGCCACACCGGCCGGCCGGTCCAGAGGGTGCCGATCCAGGAGAACATCTGGATGCCGGTCGGAATCGCGATGATCGTGCTGGCCGCGGCGAAGAATCCCATCGCCGTCGGCGACAGCCCGGTCGTGAACATGTGGTGCACCCAGAGACCGAAGCTGATGAAGCCGGTCGCGAGCAGCGCGAGGATGACGAGTGGGTAGGCGACCAGCGGACGTCGTGCGAACACCTGCACGAGGTGCGAGACGATCCCGACCGCGGGGATGAACATGATGTAGACTTCCGGGTGCCCGAACACCCAGAACAGGTGCTGCCAGAGCAGCGGCTCGCCACCCGCCTCCGGGACGAACCAGGAGGTCAGCCCCTTCCGGTCCAGCTCCAGCATGGCCGTGCCGACGATCAGCGGCGTGAACGCGAAGATGATCATGAACGCCGTGATCAGCATCGCCCACACGAATACGGGCATGCGGTTCAGCGACATGCCGGGAGCGCGTGTGCGCAGGATCGCCACGATCAGCTCCGCCGCAGCGCCCATGGCAGCCACCTCGGCCACGCTCAGGCCGATGTCCCACCAGTCCATGTTGATCGCGGGCGAGTATTCGCGGTTGGTGAGCGGCACATATGCGAACCAGCCGCCGTCCGGCGCCGCACCGAACAGGAAACTCGAGTACAGGAAGATGCCGCCGAGCACGTACGTCCAGTACGACAGCGCGGTGAGTCGCGGAAAGGGCAGATCGCGCGTGCCGAGCAGCAGCGGCATCACGTAATTGGCGATCGCCTCGATGAACGGGATGACGAACAGGAACATCATCGTCGTGCCGTGCATCGTGAAGAGCTGGTTGTACGTCTCCGCGTCCAGGAACGTGTTCTCCGGCGTGCCGAGCTGGATCCGCATCAGCAGACCCATCACGCCGCCGAACAGGAAGAACATGAACGCGGTGATCATGTAGCGCTGCGCGATCGGGATGTTGTTGATCGTGCGCAGCTTGCCGATCAGTCCCTTCGGTGCCGACCACGTCTGCTCGAACCGCTCCTGCTCGGCGCGGCTCATGCCGGGCGGTGGATCGAAGACAGCGAAACGGCCCATGCGCTACTCCAGGCGCTGGAGGTAGTCGACCAGCACGTGCAGCTCCTCGGGCGTGAGCCGCATCCGCGGCATTCGTGCGCCCCGCTTGAGCGCCTGCGGGTTGGCAATCCACCCCGCCATGTGGCCGCGCGTGTTCGGCACGGTACCCGCCGCCAGCTCGAGCCGGGCGCCCACGTGCGTCAGGTCGGGGGCAATGCCGGCGCGTGCCGGTGTGCCGCGGATCGAGTGGCACAGGCCGCAGCCCGCGTCCAGGAACACGCGCAGCCCCGGCTCGCCAGCCGACGTCGCCACCGCCGGTCCGGACGCATGGGCGAGCCACGCTTCGAACTCGTCCGGCGCGTGCGCGATCACGAGCAGCTCCATGCGCGTATGCTGCAGTCCGCAGTACTCCGCGCACTTCGCCTGGTAGACGCCCGGCCGTTCGGCGTGCAGCCAGGTGTGCGTGGTGCGCCCCGGGATCAGATCGATCTTTCCCTGCAGCTCCGGCACCCAGAAGCTGTGGATCACGTCGACCGACGTGAGCCGCACCGGCACGCGCACGCCGATCGGGATATGGATCTCGTTCGCGGATTCGAAGCGGAGCTGCGGCAGAGAGTCGTTCACGTATCGCACCTGCCACCACCACTGCCGACCTGTCAGCTCGATGGCGAGCGGGCCGCTCGCGCGCATCGGGGCGAGCCCGGCAAGCGTCAGCATGGTCGCGACGAACAGCACGAGCAGCAGCACGCCGGGCACGACCGCCCCGCCGATCACGATCCAGCGGATCACCGGACGGTCCTTCTCCTCCGTCCAGTCGCGCACGTCTTCCTTGCGGTGCAGGACCGCATACGCCGTGAGAACGATGACCACGATGCTGACCACAGCCGACAGCACGATCGTCGCCCACGTCAGCATGGCGATCAGCTCCGCACCCTCACCCGAAGGCCGGAGGAAGTTGCCCTGCCGCGCACATCCGCTGCATGCCAGTGCCATCGCGGCCGGCCAGCAACCGTGCAGGCGCGCAGGGGCGTGTTCGGTCATGGTCGGCGTGGTGCGCTGCTGATCCGGCTCGCGCGCTCGGGTAGTGTGTGGATGTACGCAACGATCTTCCACACGACCTCATCCGGCAGCTCGTGCCACGCAGGCATCCCGTTGGGTCGGCCCTGCACGATGGAGAGGTATACGTTCGCGGGCGCACCCCCGTAGATCCACAGTGTGTCACTCAGTGGCGGGCCCATACCGCCACCGCCGAGCGGTGCGTGACAGCCCGAGCAGTTGAAGTGGTTGAAGAAGATCTCGCCTTCCGCGATCGCGTTCTCGTCGTTCACGAACGGGTTCGTGATCGCACTGTCACCGCCGGGGCCGACGGGCGTGAGCGTCGTCACGGCAACATCGAGCAGCGATGCGCCCGCCGGCGGACCCTGCTGCGCTGATTCCGTGTCGGTCGGCCGACTGCTGGCGCCGCCCGCACCACCGCCGCCGGTGCTGCCCCCCTGGCCGGCACTGCTGCCGCGCTGCCCACTCGCTGTTGCGTCCGGTTCCGCGCCGCCGTCACATGCGGGAGCGAACAGGAAGACGATGCCGGCGAGCAGTGCGGCGATCCTCATTCGGTCGCTCCGGCGTGCGCGTCCACGCGCGGGACGCCGTACTCCGTGAGCAGCGCATCCACGTCCGCCTGCCTCCGGACGAGCACCTGCTCCAGCTCGTCGCGCAGCGCGGTGTCCTCGCGCCGGACGCCCAGCGAGATGTCGAAGACGAACGGCAGGAAGGGCAGGTCGACCTGCGGCGAGACGGGAACGATCTCCAGTGGAATCGGCTGCTGCTGCGCCGCCCAGCCCGCCAGCGGTCCCCACGCAACCGCGACGTCGATCTCGCCGCTCGCAACCGCCTCGATCAGCCGGGTCGGCGGGTTGGGCTGCCGGTAATCGCCGTATACGAGGTAGCCCGCAACGTTGCCGACGATGCCGCGGCTCCCGAGCGCGTGTGCCGGGGGCGGGTTGTAGCCGTCGTCGCCGATGATCGGCACGCCGATGCGCACGTCGCGCAGGATGCTGTCGTCGAAGCTGCGGACCTCGAAGGGAGCGTCGGAGCGGTACACGAACACGTACGTCGAGCGGTAGTAGGGGCGCGTCGCGAGCGCCAGCTCGAAGCTGCTCGGGATGCCCATGACCACGTCGCACGTGCCCGCACGCAGCGTGTTGCGGATGAAGCCGCGGCGTTGCGCCCACCAGGTGTACTCGACACGTGCGTCCAGCTCGTCCGCAACCAGCTCCGCCAGCCGGTTCTCGAACCCTTCACCGGCCTCGTTGGAGAACGGCAGGTTGTTCGGATCGGCGCACACCCGCAGAACGCGCTGCGGCTGCGCCTCGCGGGCCGCGACGAGCACACCGGCCCCGACGAGCGCAAGCAGCGCGACGCCGAGCAGTGCCGCTTTCACCTGCGTGGAAGCGCGAACACGTACAGCATTCCGCCCTCCGTCGTGTGATCCGGCAGGTCCGTCATCGCGCCCACGAAACCGAGCGCGCCGTAGGGCACGCTGGTGTCCAGCTGCCCGGAGACCACGGCGCCCGACCAGCCACCCACACCGGACAGGATCGCCACGTACTGCCGGCCATCCGGGCCGCGATACGTGACCGGCTGGCCGATGATGCCGGAGCCCGTCCTGTGCTGCCACAGCAGCTCACCGGTGCGCGCGTCGAGTGCCTTGAACCAGCCCTCCATGGTGCCGTAGAACACCACGTCGCCCGCGGTCACGAGCGCGCCGCTCCACGCGGGAAACCATTCGTCGACCGACCACGCCTTGCGGCGGTTCACGATGTCCCAGGCCATGAAGGCGCCGCGGTGGCCGTCGCCCGGTGCGGCATACATCTGCACCTCCGCACCGACGAACGGTGTGCCAGCGATGTAGTTCGCTTCCAGCCCCTGCATCGACATGCACAGGTGGTTGTGCGGCACGTACAGCAGTCCCGTTCGTGGCGAGTACGCCGAGGGTTGCCAGTCCTTGCCGCCCGGCGCGGCCGGGCAGATGTCGTGCACCGTGTAGCCGGTGCCCGGCTGCTTCGCGGCGACGTGAACCGGCCTGCCGCTCTCGAGATCGACTCGCTCCGTCGTGGTCACGTACGTGTACGGGTCCGCTGACAGCACTTCGCCCGTTTCGCGGTCGAGCACGTACATGAAGCCCGTGCGCTCCGGACGCACGAGCACTTTGCGGAGCCGACCGTCGATCTCGAGGTCGAGCAGGATGTTCTCGTTGATGCCGTCGTAGTCGTACAGGTCGTGCGGCGCCCACTGGTAGAACCAGCGCGCAGCACCCGTATCCGGGTCACGCGCGAAGATGCCGGCCGTCCACAGGTTGTCGCCCGGCCGCTGATCGGGATTCCACGGACCCGGATTCGCCGTGCCGTGATAGATCAGGTCGAGCTCGGGGTCGTAGGAGATCCAGCCCCACATCGTGCCGCCGCCGATCTGCCAGTGGTCCGGCGGCCACGTGCTCACGCCGAGATCCTCGCCCACGTACTGCGGGTAGTGCGGGCGGAAGTCGTCGCCGATCAGCACGTCCTCGTCGGGTCCCGTGCTGTACGCGGTCCAGACCACTTCGCCGCTGTTCGCATCCAGCGCCTTGACCCAGCCACGCACGCCCATCTCGCCGCCGCTGTTGCCGACCAGCACTTTCCCCTTCACGACCAGCGGCGCCATGGTCACGGTTTCGCCGATGTTGATGTCGCCGACCCGCGTCTTCCACACCTCCTCACCCGACTCCGCGTCCACCGCCACGGTGTGTGCATCCAGCGTGTTGTAGATGATCTTGCCTTCCCAGTACGCCGCGCCGCGGTTCACCACGTCGCAGCAGGCGACGCCCTGCGCCGCGCGTGCCGGCCCGGGATCGTAGCGCCATCGCAGCGCGCCGTCGCGCGTCAGGTCGAGTGCGAAGAGCGTGTTCGGATACGGCGTCACGACGTACATCGTGTTGTTCACGATAAGTGGCGCCGCCTCGTGGCCGTTCAGCACCCCCGTCGAAAACGTCCACTCGAGCTGGAGGTCCGACACGGTCTGCGTGTCGATGTCGTCCAGCGTGCTGTAGCGGGTGCTCGCGTAGTTCTTCGCGGGCATCACCCACTGGCCGTCGTCAGCCTCGCTCGCGCTGGCGATCGTCACGTTATCGCCGAGCGCGGCAGGCGTGCTCCGCGCAATGCCCGTCTCGCTCTGCTCCGGGTCGCCGGCGCAGCTCAGGAGGAGAGCAGCAGGAACAGCCATGATTGCGGCGTTGAGCGCAGGCCGACCCATCTGGGCTCCGGTGGAGGGACGCGATCACTGATCGCTGGAATGCTGCCTGACGCGGATCACGCAGTCGTGGCGTGCGCACCGCGTCGCAAGCGATGTACCACATACAATTGCCCTGCTCCCGTGTGGCAGCAGGCTTCAGTGGAGAGACAGGAGGGGGACCAGCCGGCGGCGAGCTGCGGGTTTGGACCGCAGCAGGATCAGGGCGTGAACCAGTAGCTCGCCTTGAGCACGAAGATGTTGTCCGGCTGCGCATCGAAGAGCGCGCGACGGTCACGACCGAACTCGAAATCGCCGACGCCCGGTGCATAGTCGGCCCGACTCTGCTGCCATGCCGCGTACAGCGTCGAGCCGGGGCGCCACTCCCAGCGGAGCACCGCGGTGCCGCGCAGGCTGCGCAGGTTGAAGTCGAGATCGGGAACCGCTCCCGCGTATGGCTCGAACGTGTACGTCCTGGGTGCGGCGAGGTAGCGTGCGTCGCCGTACTCGCCGCTGGAGATGAACGGCTGTGCGTAGACCTCGAGCGACAGGCGCGGATTGAACGTGTAGTTCAGGCGTGTCTCCATTGCGAGCGTCGTCTGGTCGAGCGGCGCGAACACGTACTGGCTGCCGAACGTGGGCTCGTAGCCGGCGTCCGGGATGGTGCCGACGTACTGTGCCGGCACGTACGCGCGCGAGAGCTGGGGCGTGAGCGTGAGGTTCCACCGTGGCGAGACCTTGAACACGACTTCCGGCCCGATCCCCCAGTACCAGCCGTCGAACTCGGTGCGCTCCCCCTCGAGCCGCATGCCCCAGGAGATGTTCTGGCGCGGGTCACCGGACAGGTAGATGTAGCCGTTGGTGTTGGCCGGACGAACGGCGATCGGCCCGCCGCGCGTGAGGCGGTCGTCGTTTGCGCGCAGCGAGTGGGTGATGCCCGTCTGGATGAGCCAGTAGCTCAGGTGGCGCCAGGAGGTCGAGAGTGTCAACCAGTTCGCGATCATCTCGTTCGCGTAGTTGCCCTCGACGCGGGCGCGGCCACTGATCGTGTAGTTGCGCCAGAAGCTGCCCGGCCGCTGCTGCAGGTAGTGCAGGGTGAGCTGTGCGTCACGGCGATCGGTGCGGTAGTTGAAGCCGAGGTCGTTGATCTCGTACGATGGTGTCGTCGTCGCGACCTGTACCTCGCCGCGCCAGTGCTCGCCGGCCTGTCGCCCGAGCGCGAGCAGCGCGGACGCTCCCGTCATCGACGTCGTGCCCGCGTCGACGGCGAGGTGATCGGCATCGGGGCGCTGGAAGAAATGGTTCGATGCCGTTTGCACGGCGACCATCGCTTCGGGAGTGCCCCGGATGTGGCTGAGCGCGAGGTTGCCGTACACGACCCAGCTCCGGTTTGCCCACTCGTGGCGGCCGTCGAACCCGATTGCGTAGGCGGATGAGCGGAGTGCCGCCTCGAGCGCGGGCTCCCCGAGATCGCGGTGCGTCATGGTGACCATCGAGCCGATCGAGCTCTGCCCGCTGCGCATGTCGCGGCGCGCGCGCGCCACGAAGTAGTTCGTCAGTGGCTCGACGGCCATCGTCGCGTCGCCTTCGTCCGTCCGGAAGGTCGCTTCCTCGCGAGCCGTGACCGCCTCCATCATCCCGAGCGACCACCCGCCGGCGGTGCGGCCTGACAGCTTTGCCGCCCCCAGGATCGTCGTGGCAGCAGGCACGTCTGCGCGGTTGGACGGGGGTGTCAGCTGCGGCTGACGACCGACGCGCCGCGTGTAGAACAGCGTACCCGTGTTGCCGCCGCCGAAGCCGAAGATGTCACTGCCCTCGATGAAGAACGGACGCTTCTCCTCGAAGAACGTCTCGTACACGCCGAGGTTGATGACGGCGGGATCCACCTCGACCTGGCCAAAGTCCGGGTTGATCGAGGCGTTCAGCGTCATGTCGCTGGTCACGCGGTAGCGCGCGTCGAGCCCGCCGGAAACCGCGTGCTCGGAGTCGCTGCGGAAAGGATTGGTGCCCGGATCGACGTACTCGCCGCGCGCGACGACGTAGGGCAGCAGCTCGAGCCGCTCACCGGCGGACACGTCCTGCACGCCGAGCAGGTGACCGTAGGCAGGAATTCCGCCGCGCTGCGATTTGGGCGTGTAGGTCGTGACGGCATACTCGCGTCGGCGGCCGATCAGGCGCTCGAGCTGGATCCCCCACACCTGCTGCTGCGCCTGGTTGAAGCGGAGCTGGCTGAACGGGATCCGGTACTCCGCGGTCCAGCCCTCTTCGTCGATACTCGTCGCGACGTCCCACACCGCGTCCCACGAGTTGTCGTCCTCCTCGCCGCTCGGCGTCATCGACTTCACTGCGTCGCGCTGTACGCCGCTCGGGTTCACGTCGAAGACGAAACCGGTCTGGTGCCCGTGATAGCTGTCGATCACGACGCCGAACCAGTCCGCGTCCAGCAGCGGCATGTCGCGCCGTCCGAGTCGCGTCGTCACCGGGCCGTCGTCGAAGAGACGGGCGCCGATGTAGAGCGCATCGTCGTCGAACAGGATGCGCACTTCCGTGCGCTGGCTCACGGGCATGCCCTCGTCCGGGTCCATCTGCGTGAAGCCCGCGATCACCGGCGCAGCGGCCCATGCCGGCTCGTCCAGTCGGCCGTCGATGTGGAGCGCGCCCTGCGCACGCACCGCCTCTGCCACCGGGCGGTCCATGTGTCCATTGCCGTCCATGAGCTGGGCGGCCGCCGGAGAGGGAAGGATCATGGGAGCGACGAGTGCCGCGACTCGGATGAAGCGCATCATGACGTCTCTCGAGGACGGGATTCGCCGCCCGGCGCCGCGGTGACAGGGATCCGCGCCAGCAGCGGCACCGTTGATGAAGGAAAGCACCGGAATTGTATGGCCGATGCACCTGTCCGCGGAAGAGAGTCCGGGCGAGCCGGGCGGCCGCCGTGACCGATGCCGTCCCGCGCGCCGTGGATTGCGCGCACCGTGCGGTGGATTGCGCCGGTCGTCCCGCCGCGTGCTCCGGGGGCATACGCCTTGCCCCTCAGGCCTGTACACCCTGACCCGGAGGAGCACATGCCGGAAGAACACGGCAGTCGCGGCATCAGCGAGCACGAGCATGCGGACCGGCGCCACAACGCCGAATCGACGCGACCCGTTCCCGCGATCACCGGCGACGAGGCAACACCGCGCGACAACGAGAGCGACCGGGACAGGATCGCACGCGCGGCCGGGGCGATCGGTCCCGACACGGTGACCGATCCGCTCGAGCTGATGCGGCTCGACGACAGGCCGGGCCAGCGAAAGGAGCGTTGACATGCCGGACGAACGCCAGGATTCGATCCGCCAGGGCATCGGTGCCCCGGACGAAAGCGAGATCGGACAGGCTGCGCGTGAGAAGCGGCGCCTGCGCGACCGCGAGACACCGCCGATGGACAGCGCCATGGGCGGCACGTCGGACGTCGATTCGCCCGCAGACGAGGCGCAGGAGCGCGCCGCGCGGCGGGAGTCGGAGCGGGACGGCGCGAGCCGGAAATCGAAGTAGCGCCGGCTCGAGCCTCCACCGCAGCTCACCGCAGCAGGACTCGGCGGACGCGGCCGTTCACCCCTTCGATCTCCGCGGGCAGCGACTCCGCGTCGACGGTCCACACCGAGTCTCCCACGATGCCGACCGTCTGCTCGCGGATCTGCGGCCCGATCGTCAGGAGCGTCAGTGCCTTGAACGGCTCGGCGTCGCTGCCGACCAGCGGTCGCGGTCCCTGTCCGAGCGCTCCCGCCGAGAACAGGAGCAGCTCTCCTCTGCGCCCCGGGTAGTACGCGTGATGATGGCCGGCGATGTACATGCCGACATTGCCGCGCTCCAGTATGCGACGCAGCGAGTCCGGCTCCGCCTGTACCTCGCCCGGCCGGTTGCGGCCGACGGCGACGGCGTACAGCGGGACGTGTCCCAGCGCGATGCGTGCTCCGGCGGTGCGTGCGGCGTCGCTCTCCAGCATGCGCCGGATCCAGTCGAGCTGCGCGCTGTCCGCGGCCATCGCGCCGGTGGACGCGTCGAACACCAGGAAGAAGACGTCGTCCAGCACGAACGCGTACTGGAACGGGAATGCCGTTGCGTCGACGAATGCCAGCTCCGGCATCCGCTCCGGCGCCGTCCAGTGCTCACGCGCCAGGCGCCGGTCCCGCTCGTGGCCCGGGTGGCCGGACCCGTCATGGTTGCCGATCGTGAAGGCGAACGGGATGCCTGCGCGCCTGAGCGGCGCAGCGACAGTGGAATCGAACGCCGCCCACATCGCGCGCACGTTTTCGTCGGTGAGTGACGGTCGCTGCCCTGCGATCATGTCGCCCGGGATCAGCACCAGGTCCGGCTTCCACTCGTCAGTGACGAGGGCGATCGCCGCGCCCACCTCCGGCTCGTACGACGTCGAGCCGTACGCGGAGTTGAAGTCGCTGAGCACCGCGACCCGGAGCGGCCCGGGCTCCGCTACCCGGGGCGTGCTGCACGCACCCGCTGCCAGGAGCAGCGCTGCAGCGCCGAAGCGTTTGAGAATGAACTGCGCTGTTCGACACGGACTGACTGCCATGCGACTCCCTCGTATTGGTGCGGAATGCCCGATCATCATAGAATCGACGCACGGACGACGCGACCATGAACTCCCGCAGCCGGCAGCCGATGAACCGCATTCTCCTGGCGACGAGCCTTTTTGCGACCGCCCTCGCGGGCACGCCCGCGTACGCGCAGGAGGTTGCGCATGCGCGCGCGGTTGCCGGAGCGCACGCGACAGCGCTGCATGAACCGCCCGCGAACTCCCACCACGCCGCGCAGCCGAACATCGTGTTCCTCTTCGCGGACGACCACGCCGCGCACGCGCTTTCGGCGTACCGCGAGCACCTGTCATACGGCGCACCGCTGCCGGCGACACCGAACCTGGACCGGCTGGCAGCGTCCGGCATGCTGTTCGTGAATGCGTTCGTCACGAATTCGATCTGCGGCCCGAGCCGGGCCACCGTGCTCACCGGGCAGTACGGTCATCTGAACGGGGTGATGACCAATGCGGAGCCGCTGCACCCCGCGCACGTGACGTTTCCGAAGCTGCTGCGGAGTGCCGGCTACCGGACCGCCATGTTCGGCAAGTGGCACCTGCGTACCGCGCCCGAAGGCTTCGACCATTACGAGGTGCTGACCGGCCAGGGGCCGCACTACAACCCCACGCTGCATTCGCCGGGCGACAGCACACACTACACGGGCGCGACGCAGGAGGTCATCACCGAGCGCGCACTCGCATGGCTGCAGCAGCGGCGGGATAACGATGCACCCTTCCTGCTCACCGTCAACTTCAACGCCTCGCACCGCTTCTGGGATCCCGGGCCGGAGGAGCTGCCGCTCTACCGGGACACGCTGCTTGCGGAGCCCGCCACGCTCTGGGACGATGGGACCGGTCGCGCGTCACCGTTCCGTCTGCAGGAGATGGAGATCGCGCGTGACCTGTTCGCCCGCGACCTGAAGCTCGAAGCGCCGGTCAACCTCACGCCCGGGCAGCGCGCCGCGTGGGACGCATACTACGGCCCCGAGAACGCCGGGCTCGAGGCTGCGGGCCTCGAGGGCGAAGAGCTGGTGCGATGGAAGTACCAGCGCTTCATCCAAGACTACATGCGTGCGGTCGCGGCAATCGATCGGAGTGTCGGCAGCATCCTCGACGCGATCGACCGCTCGCCCCTGCGCGACAACACCGTCGTCGTGTACTCGTCCGACCAGGGCTTCTTCCTGGGGGACCACGGCTTCTTCGACAAGCGCTGGATGTACGAGGAGTCGCTGCGCACTCCGCTGCTCGTGCGCTGGCCGGGTGTGGTCGAGGCTGGCGCGGTGAACACCGACCTCGTCATGAACCTGGACTTCGCGCAGACGTTTCTCGACGTCGGTGGCGCGGGCGCAGACGCAGCAATGCAGGGCAGGAGCCTGGTGCCGCTGCTCCGCGGCGACGACGTCGCCTGGCGTGATGCGATCTACTACCAGTATTTCGCCTACCCGGACTGGCACATGGTGCATCGCCAGTACGGCGTGCGCACGCACCGCTACAAGCTGATCCACTACTACGAGATCGGCGAGTGGGAACTGTTCGACCTCGCGCGCGACCCGCAGGAGCTGCGCAGCGTGTACGACCATCCGGAGTACCAGGCCGTTGTGCGGGAGCTGAAGCAGCGGCTCACGGAGCTGCGTGCCGAGTACGACGTCCCCACTGTCGACCCCGTGCCACATACGCCGTTCGTGGCGCCCGAAGGGCTGCGGCGCCCCGAAAACCGTTGATCTTTCCCGCCCCCATCCGCAACTTGTCTGGTCTCCCCGCACGATGTCTCTGACAAGGATGCCGCCATGTGGCCCCTGCTGATCCTGATTGCGGTGGTGCTCGCCGTTTTCGTGATCTACAACTCGCTCGTCAAGCTGCGTGTGCAGGCGGACGCCGCCTGGTCGGACATCGATGTGCAGCTCAAGCGGCGCTACGACCTCGTGCCCAACCTGGTCGACACCGTGAAGGGGTATGCGGCGCACGAGCGCGGCACACTGGACGCCGTCGTCGAAGCACGCAGCCGCGCAATGATGGCGCAGGGTCCCGCGGAGAAGGCGCAGGCGGAAGGGGCGCTGACCGGTACGCTCAAGTCGCTGTTCGCGCTCGCTGAGAATTACCCCCAGCTGCGAGCCGTCGAGAGCTTCACGCAGCTGCAGGGCAGCCTCGGCCAGATCGAGGAGGCGATCCAGAACGCCCGCCGCTACTACAACGCCGTCGTGCGCGACCTGAACACGAAGATCCACCAGTTCCCGAGCAATCTGATTGCGCGCACGTTCGCGTTCCGCGAGCGCGAGTTCTTCGAGATGCCCGAGGCCGAGCGCAGCGTCCCGCGCGTCAGCTTCTGAGCACTGCAGTGATCCGCCTCTCCACGCGCCTGTTGCGCCACGCCATCGCGCTCGTCGCGCTGCTGGCGCTCGCGCCGGCCACCGCCCATGCGCGCACCCTCTCGATCCAGGGCTTCGACGTCGAAGTCGTCGTGCGACGCGACGGCAGCCTGCTCGTCACCGAGCACATCACTGCGCATTTCGAGGGGAGTTGGAACGGGCTGTACCGCACGATCCCGGTGATCTACCCGTGGAACGGGTTCAACTACCGGTTGCGCGTCGACCTGCAGAGTGCGACCGACCAGCGCGGCAACGAGCTGCGCGTCGAGACGGATCGCAGTGGTGACATGCTGCGCTGGCAGGTGTGGGTGCCCGGCGCGAGCGACGCGACGCACACGATCACCCTGCAGTACATCGTCGAGAACGGGCTCCGCTTCTTCGAGGAGCACGACGAGCTGTACTGGAACGTGACCGGCAACGAATGGGACATCCCGGTCGGCCATGCGACGGCGCAGGTCGTGCTGCCCACCGCCGCGGCCAACATCCGGGCGGCGAGCTACACCGGCCCCGCGGGCGCGACCAACGAAGGAGCGCGCACGGAGATCGTCGCCAACAGCGTGCAGGTGCGCACGACGTCGCCGCTCGCGTTCCGCGAGGGACTGACGCTCGTCGTCGGCTGGGACCCCGGCGTCGTGGAGCGACCGACGACCTTCGAGCGGGCGACCGGCCTCCTGGCCGCCAACGGCATCCTGATCGCGCCGCTGCTCGCGCTCGTTTTCATGCACGGCTGGTGGCGCCGGCATGGCAGGGACCCGGAACAGCTCAGCATCGTCCCGCAGTACGAGCCGCCGAAGGACCTGACGCCGGGCGAGGTGGGGATCCTGGTGGACAACACGGCGGACATGCGCGATGTCACGGCGACCATCGTGGACCTGGCGGTGCGCGGCTACCTCGTCATCGAGGACGAGCAGGACGAGCACCTGTTCGGCCTGGTGAAGACGCGTGACTACGCGTTCGTCCTCACGCGTCCGCATGGGGAGTGGGGCGAGCTGCGGCCGCACGAGCGTGCGATGCTCAATGCGCTGTTCACGGGTGAGTCGCGGACGCGCGTGACGATGGACGAGCTGGAGAACACGTTCTACAAGGACCTCGCGGACATCAGGAAGCGGCTGATGGAATCGCTGGTCGAGCACGGCTTCTGCACGCGCCGGCCGGACCGCGTCATCGGGATGTACGTCGCACTCGCGATCGTGAGCGGTGTCGTGATCGGCCTGGGCGGCTCGGCCCTGCTGAGTGCACGCGGCGAGTCGCCGCTGCCCGCGATCATCGCCGGTGTGCTCACCGGGATCGTGATGCTCGCGTACGGTACGCTCATGCCGGCGCGCACCGTGCGCGGGGCGCGCACACGGGAACATGCACTCGGCTTCTCCGAGTTCCTGCGGCGCGTCGAGAAGGACCGCTTCGAGCGCGTCATCCGGACGCCGGAGATGTTCGAGAAGTTCCTGCCGTTTGCGATGGCCTTCGGCATCGAGAAGAACTGGGCGCGCGCGTTCGACGACATCTATCGCGAGCCGCCCGACTGGTACCGCGGCGCGCGGCATGATACGTTCGTCGCGCATATGTTCGTCTCCGACCTCTCGCGCATGTCGCAGCGCGCCGGCTCCGCCATGTCCTCCTCTCCGCGTGGCAGCGCGGGTGGCTCGGGCTTCAGTGGCGGCTCCAGCGGCGGCGGCTTCGGCGGCGGTGGTGGCGGCGGCTTCTAGAATCCTGGATCGCATTCGCGTGACGTCGCGCGTCCTTCCCATCGCGGTGCTTGCCGCGTGCACTGCTCCGGGCAGCCAGCCGGACCAGCCGCTGGCCCGTGCGCTCGCGCGCGTGCGGCTCGACCTCTACGAGCCGGCGCGCGAGCTGGGGGCCCTCTTCCACGAGGTGCAGCTCGCCCGGCTCTTCGGCGACTCCAAGACGTTTGTCGATGCGAGGCCGCTGGCGGATAGCGACAGCATCCTGGCGCTCTACCAGGCAACGCGGGCACACCCGGAGTTCCGGCTCGATCGCTTCGTGCAGCGGTGGTTCATGCCGCCCGTCGACACGCACACGCTGGTGCTGGCGGACAGCGCCTGGTCGATGGAGCAGCAGATCCGCGCGCTCTGGCCGATGCTGACACGCGATGCGGACACGGCAACCGCGGGCACGCTGATCCCGCTGCCGCACGAGTACGTGGTGCCGGGTGGCCGCTTCCGCGAGGTCTATTACTGGGACTCGTACTTCACGATGCTCGGGCTGCTGGCGGACGGTCGCACGGACCTGGTGCGCAGCATGCTCGACAACTTTGCGTATCTCGTCCGCACGCTCGGACACGTTCCGAACGGGAACCGCACGTATTACGCGAGCCGCAGCCAGCCGCCCTTCTTCGCGGCAATGGTCGGCCGCTACGCCCAGGCGACGGACAGCAGCGAAGCGCTCCGCTGGCTCGATGCACTGGTCGCGGAGCACGCATTCTGGATGGACGGGGCGGAGCGGCTGCCGCGCGGCAGCGCGTACCGCCGCGTGGTGCGGCTGCCCGGCGGCGGGCTGCTGAACCGGTACTGGGATGATGACCCCACGCCACGTCCCGAATCCTACCGTGAGGACTGGACACTGGCGCAGACGCTGCCCGCGGAGCAGCGCGAACGCTTCTACCGCAACGTGCGCGCGAGTGCGGAGAGCGGCTGGGATTTCTCGAGCCGCTGGATGCGCGATCCTGCAGACCTGCGCACCCTGGAAACGGTCGAGCTCGCACCGATCGACCTGAACAGCCTGCTCTATCATGCCGAGCACACGATCGCCGCACTGTTGAGCATGCGCGGCGAAAGGGACGACGTCGAGCGTGCGCGGCACTACACGGCACTCGCGGAGGCGCGCCGGCGGACGCTGCTGTCCGCGGCATGGGATGCCGACAGCGCGTTCTTCTACGACGTGCGCTGGCGCACGGGTGAGCGCTTGACCGACCGTCCGACACTCGCCGCGGCGTCGCCGCTGTACTTCGGTCTCGCGACACCGCAGCAGGGAAGCGACGTCGCTCGCCGGCTCGAGCGCGACTTCCTCGCGCCCGGCGGCTTCGTCACGACACGGATCGAGTCGGGCCAGCAGTGGGATGCGCCGAACGGGTGGCCACCATTGCAGTGGCTCGCAATCGAGGGGCTGCGCCGCTATGGTGCGGGCGCTGTTGCAGCGGACGCGCGCGAGCGCTGGCTCGATCTCAATCGCCGGACGTTCCGCGGAACGCGTCGCATGATGGAGAAGTACGACGTTGTCGACCTCGACCGCGTGGCCGGCGGCGGCGAGTATCCGACGCAGGACGGCTTCGGCTGGACCAACGGCGTGGCACTCCGTCTCCTGGCAGAGCGCGCACAGAACTGAACGCAGAAGAGGAAGCATCGTGCATCATCGGCTGAGTCCTTTCCTCGTACTTCTCGTGGTCGGCTGTGCAGCCGCGCCGCGACCCGCTCCGGCCCAGCCCGGCCAACCCCTCGGTACTCCTGTCGTCGCGTCGTCCGAACCGGAGCGGCTCGAGGCGACGTCGGTGCTGCTGGGCGCGCGCCCCGCAGAAGTCGGCATGGATCCGCGGCTCAACGCGACGCTGGACTCCATCATGGAGGCCGCGATTGCCGCCGGTGCAGCGCCGGGTGCGTCGCTCGCAGTCGGTCGCTGGGGCCGGCTCGTTCACCTGCGCGGCTACGGCCACACCGATCAGCCGGCGTACTCACCCAACGTGAGCGACTCGACGATCTTCGATCTCGCGTCACTCACCAAGGTCGTCGGCACTACGACCGCCGCGATGATCCTGGAGCAGGACGGCTGGCTGGATCTCGACCGGCCGGTGCGCGAGTATCTGCCCGAGTTCAATGCGCCGGACAAGGCAGGCATCACGGTGCGCCACCTGCTCACGCACAGCGCGGGCTTCATCGCGGGCGCGCCGCTCTGGCGCGAGCGTCGCGGGGCGTACCAGTTCATCGAGCGGATGAACGCGCAGCCGCTCGTCTACGCCCCGGGCGACAGCTCCATCTACAGTGACTGGGGCTTCATTCTCACCGGCTTCATCATCGAGCGGATCACGGGCCAGCGGCTCGACACGTTCCTGGAGCGCCGCATCTGGCAGCCGCTCGGCATGCGCGACACCGGCTACAACCCGCTGCTGCTCGTGGGCCTGCCGGACGAGATCACGTGCACATCGGCGTACCGCGCAGGTCATTCGCTGCTGCCGCGCATCGCCGTCACGGAAGTCGACACGGTCTTCCGGAACCGGCAGGTGCACGGGATCGTGCACGACGAGAACGCCTGCGCGCTTGGTGGCATCGCAGGGCATGCCGGTCTCTTCTCCTCCGCACGCGACCTGAGCGTCTTCGCGCACATGATGCTGAACGGCGGATCCTACCACGGCGTGCAGATCCTGGAACCGGAAACGATCGCGCGCTGGACCGCGCCGCAGAACGGGCACTCGTCGCGTGCGCTGGGATGGGACACCCCGTCGGAACGCAGCAGTGCAGGCAGCTACTTCTCGCCCCGGTCGTTCGGGCACACCGGCTTCACCGGGACCAGCATCTGGATGGATCCGACGCGCGGCCTGTTCGTGATCCTGCTCACGAACCGCGTCAACCCGACGCGCAACAATTCGCTGCACGTTCCCCTCCGGCGGGCGGTCGCCGATGCGGCCCAGGCGGCCGTGCTGGACGCGCCGCTGCACGAGTGGCGGCAGTGACGAGGCCGGCTGCGATGTGGCTCAGTTCATGCCTCGACCGGCGGCATGGACGCGCAGGACCGCCGCGAGGCCCGCGGCCACATCGCGCCTGAGGACGAGCAGCACCGCCTCATGCAGCGGGACCACCCGCTGGAGGAGGCGCACAAGAACCCACACACCATCCTGGAGCAGCAGCTCGCGCAGGCGGAGGAGGACATCGAGCGCCCCGCCCGCGCACTGCTGCTCTCGAGCTTCTCCGCGGGACTCGACGTCGGCTTCGGTCCGTTCGCCATGGCCGTGGTGCTCACGCTCGCGGCCGGAGACCTGTCGCCGGCCGTGACCGACCTGCTCGTCGCGAACGCGTACACCGCGGGCTTCATCTTCGTGGTGATGGGCCGCTCCGTCCTGTTCACCGAACAGACGACGTCCGCCGTGCTGCCCGTCTTCGCGCGGCGCGTCACCATCGCCCAGCTCTTCCGGATCTGGGGGCTGGTGCTCGCCGGGAACCTGGCGGGTGCGGCACTGTTCGCCGCCATCGTCGCCGTGCTCGGCCCCGCCCTCGGTGCAGCGCAGCCCGCGGCGCTGGACGAGATCGCACGCGGCCTGGTGGAGCACCCGGCGTGGGTCATCCTGGTCAGTGCGGTCGTTGCGGGGTGGCTGATGGGGTTGCTCGTCTGGCTCGTCACGGCCGCACGCGACACGGTCGGTCAGATCCTGATCGTGTGGATCACCACGTTCGTCATCGGCATTGCAGGGCTGCACCACAGCATTGCCGGCAGTGTCGAGGTGCTCATGGCCGTGTTCGCCGGCACCGGCGTGACCATGGCTGATTTCGGGGTGTTCCTGGGTTGGTCCGTACTCGGCAACGCGATCGGCGGCGCCGGCGTCGTGGCCGCGCTCAAGTACGGCCACGTCAAGCGGGATACGAGCGGATGAGGAACAGTGCCCGGCCAGCGCACCGGCCGGGCACCTGCAACAGCCTGGTCAGTCCTCCTCGACCAACTCCGCGCACGCCACGACGACGTCCTCCTCCGCGACCTCCGTGGTGAGCTGGGCTACGTAGTCGTCGCCCGAAATCATGCCACCGGTACCTTCCGCGTCCTCGGCGCCTGCGCCATTGGCGTCCACCTCGAAGTCCGCGTAGAGTGAGGCCGCGCCGACACGGTTGCCCAGGTCGTCGCAAGCGCCCGCGAAGACGCCCCACGAGAAGACCGTCTCGGCCGCCGCACCGGCGATCTCGATGTCCGCGCTGAACGCGACGGAGTTCGCCGTCACCAGGACCTCTCCCGTCACGCCGTCGTACTCTCCCGAGCCTGCCAGGTCCGCGGCCCAGCTGTGCGACGGGCCCGGATCGATCGGGTCGTCGTCGTCGCAGGCAGTTGCCAGCAGTGCGGCAGTCGCAACCATCACGGCCCGGACGGCCATGCTCCCGCCGAAGAAACTGCGAATGGAACGGATCATCTCTTCTACCTCCGGTTCAGATTGGCGCGGCGCAGAAATCATGCTGCGCCGTCCCGTTTCGCTGGAACGACGACATCCGCGGCTGTCATCCTCGTTCCGGTTCATGCGACGTATGCGAATCGCAAATGCCAACAACGACAACCATTTGCATGTGCGTACGACGCTTCCTCATGGGTAACGTGCGCGCCGCAGCGCGCCACGGCCACGTGCGCGGCGGCCGCCGCGCATGCGGAGGCCCGTTGCCGGTGCGCCGCTGCCTCCCGGTCCGGGGCCAGCCACGCGACGCGGACCCTGCCGCGTTGCCGGCGCGCTGCAGCCTCCTGCACCCCCGTCTCCCGGCGGCGGACTCCTGCCGGCTGCGCCAGGATGTTGGCTTCGCTGCGATTGTAACGTCCTAGGAGTGCGGACACAGCATGTCAGTCCGTACGGCAACACGGGAGCAGGCAGGGATGCGAGCAGCACGGAACACGATACTGGGAGCGGTACTGCTGACGTCGGTGGGCTGCAGCGAGCCGACCGGTCCGGTGCCCGGACTCGAGGAGCTCGGCGTGCTCCAGGTCATCGAGTACGGGGGGCCTCTCCTGGTGGGCGTCGACGAGTCGGTGTACTGGAGCGTTCCGCCGGACACCGGGGTACTGGTGCCTCCGCGCGTGCTCGTGGCGCCGGACTCGGTCACTGCAGGCGTGCCGTTCGAGGTGCAGGTCACGACGATCGGCATGAGCGGCTGCTGGAGCGCCGCCGGCCTGTGGCCGCGCCCCGTACCGGGCGGGCTCGACCTCATCCCGACGGATGTCCACTCCGGTGCGAACTTCTGCACCGAGATGGCCCTCTACCTCGAGCATGACGCGCGCATCACGATCGCGACGCCGGGTGAATACACCCTGCGCGTGAAGGGACGTCGCCTGCGGCAGGGGGATGCAGCATGGGAGGAGCCGGTGAGCGCGGAACGCACCATCGTAGTGCGGTGAAGGCAGCCGCCGCCGTCGTCGAGCACAGCGCCGCCGACCTGACCCGGTGGCATCGTGAGCTGCTGCGCTACGTGCACCGGCTGACGGGCGATCCGGACCTGTCCGAAGACCTCGCCCAGGAGGCGCTCATGCGCCTGCTGCGCGCGGATCCCGACAGGCCGATGCAGAACGCGCGCGCATGGCTGTACCGGGTCGCGACCAACCTCGTGCGCGACCACGCGCGACGCGCAGAAATGATGCGACGTCGCCAGATCCCGATCGATACCGACGCACCACAGACGCCGGAGCAGGCACTCGAACGCAACGAGTCGGTCGCGCAGGTGCGCGCCGCACTGGAGCGCCTTTCGCCACGGGACCGTGAAGTGCTCGTACTGCGTGAATCGGGCTTCAAGCACCGCGAGATCGCGGACATCGTGCATGTGAAGGCGGAGTCGGTCTCCGTCGTGATCGGCAGAGCGCTGCAGCGCTTCCGCGCAGCGTATCTCGAGGAGGTTACGGAATGACACACGCGTCGCAGGAGACGCTGGTTGCGTACGCGGACGGCGAGCTGGCCGAGGGCGAGGAGCGACAGGCCTCGCGCCACCTGGAGTCGTGCGCGCAGTGCGCCGCCGAGCTCGCGGCCATTGTCGAGAGCCGGGCGCAGTTCGCCTGGACGCTTGCCCGGACTGATGAGGCGGAGCCCGCCGCGTGGGACTCACCCGCATTCGCGGCGCGCGCACTGGATGCCCTGAGCGTCAGTCCGGCGCTCGAATCCGAACGGACGATCGATCTCGACGCACACAGGGAGGCGCGTGCGCAGCCGCAGCCGCTCACGGCGCCCGTCCGGCGGACAGCGTGGCGCTGGGCGGCCGGACTGGTCCTCGTTGCGGGTGCCGCTGCGGCCGCGATTGTGACACCTGTTGTAATCGAGCGTGTATTCACGGAACCCGCACCGACGCCCGGGAGTATCCCGGAGCTGGCGGGTACGTCGACGGGCGCAGTCGCAGTACAGCCGGTTGACGGGTCCGTCTCGATCGCTCTCACGGGGGCTGTCGAAGGAACACGCATCCGTATCGCATTCGAGCAGAGGCAGGACGTCATCGTCGAGTACAGTGCAGCCGCGGCACCGGGCTTCACTGCACGGGACGGCGTGATCGAAGTGGCTGTGGTGGGGACTGGTACGACACTGTCCGTGATCGTGCCGGTGGACGTGCGGGAGGCGCGCGTCCTGGTGGACGGGGTGGAGGCCGCACTGCTGGCGCGCGGGGAGATCGTCCGCACGCGACCCGACCTCAACGTGATCATCGAGGTAGCGAACACGGGACCCTGATTCCTTGCGTGTTGTCGCTCTTTCCATCCTGTTTCTGCTGACGAGCGCCGCTGCAGCGGGCGCGCAGCTCCGTGGACGCGTTCTCGACATCGGGTCGGGTGAAGGCGTTTCCAGTGCGAGCGTGCGCCTGTTCGCGGATGGTCGCGAGCACGAGGTCTTCACCGATGGCAGCGGTGCCTACACCTTCCGCGCACTGCCACCCGCCGAGTACTGGCTGATCGTCCGACATCCCGGCTACGAGGGCGTTGAGCTGCGCGTCGTGCTGGGCTCCGGCAGCGACGTCGTTGTCGACGTCCCGCTCGAGGTGAGACCGATCCCTGTCACGCGCGTGTACGTTCCGGCCAGTCGCGCCAGGCAGTCGGCGGACGCACCGGGCACGGCGGATTCGTTGTTGACGGAGATGGAGCAGCGGCACAACAGCGCGCTGCGGACGGCGGTGCCGGCAGCACTGCGGGATCTTGTGCAGGCCGAGTCGCGCGAGCCCACGTCCGACCCGGGCGGTGCGCCCGGCCGCTCGCTCAACGTGTGGGGCTCCGCGGCAGAGCGTGGGCGCGTTCTCATCGATGGCGCGGCGATCAACGCGCCGCTCCACCTTGGCGCGATCCTGCCCCCGATCGAGTCGGAGCTGCTTGCCCGTGCGGACCTGCGCACCGCAGGCGCGCCCGCCCGCTACGACGGCGGGACCAGCTACATCGTCGAGTACATGACGCGGGCGCCCGCCGAGAAGCTGCGTGCGTGGGGGGAGATTGGCCTGCTGACGGGACGGCTCGGTGTGGAAGTGCCCGTCGGCAGCGGCTCGGTCGCGGCGGCGGCGCGGCGGGTCAACGACGAGGCGGTCAGCGCCGTGACCGAGGACCCGTTCGAGTATGCGTACAGCGATGCCCTCGTGCGCACCGCCTGGCGGACTGGGCAGGGCACGTCGTTCCGCGCACTGGCGATCGGCACGCGCGAGACGGTCCGCATCCCGCGTGACCTGAGCGACGACGAGGCGGCATGGGACAACCTGGCGACGGCGTTCTCGTGGGGTGTCGATCGGCCGGGTACCGGACCGCTGCTGTCGATCGCGTACAGCCGCGGCGTGGTGGAACTGCCGCTGCTGTCAGCGCCGGACGGCCAGATGCAGGCGACGGTCGATCGCGCAGCCTTCTCGGCGTCCAACGGCTGGCGCGTGGGCAGCGCGCGCTTCAGCGCAGGGATCGACCTGGAGCGACTCTGGCTCGACCGCCGCAGCAGTGCCAGCTTCGACCCGCTCCAGCCCGACCGACCCGGGCCGGCCTACTGCACGGAGCTGCTGCCGTGCGCGTCCGCGGATGCATCCACCGCAGCCGCGTTCGGCGACGTCGTATTGCAGCCGTCCCGGCGGATCTCACTGCGCGCCGGGCTGCGTGCAACCGTGGAGTCGAAGGACAGGCCTCACCTGCTGCCGCGTTTCGCGCTCACCTGGCTCGGCAACGGCAGCACTACGGCGACGCTGTCCGCCGGACGCTACTCGCAGGTCGGCGTGCTCGAATCGAACCCCGGCGTCGCAGCCACGGCGATCAGCGAGCTGCTGACGCCGACCCGTCTCGCGACACAGTACGAGCTGCGCCTTTCGCACCGGGGCGGGGCATTCGCCCTCGAGGCGAGCGGCTTCCTGCGCAGGCAGCACATGCCCGCAAGCGTCGATGAGGGGGAGTTCGTGCCCGGCGTGGAAGTCTCATGGGCAGTCGTGAGGGACCGCTCCAGCATCACAGGCGGGTATTCCATGCTCGTGCGCCCTGCCGTCTTCGACTCGGCCGGGGAAACGCAACATCTCGCGTTCCTGGGCGCAGGAACGGGACGCGGACCGCTCCAGCTCGACATCGCCGGTGTCTACGGTGCAGGCGTGCCACTCACGTCGATCGTGCTGGATCGCCCATCTCTCTTCGTCGGGGAGGAGCCGCCACCCGAGACGCTGGCGTCCATCGAGGAAGGCCCGTACATGCGGGTCGACGCGGTACTGAGCGGTGACTTCGCATTCCGCTTCAACGGCCGCAGCGTCCGGATCACTCCATACGCAAAGCTGATCAACGCCTTTGCGCGCCGTGGCGCACTGTTCTACTACCGCGAGGATCCGCTCAGTGAGCTGCAGCCACTGTCGCCGCTCCCGACGATGCCGGTCGTCGGCGTCCGCTGGGTGTTCTGACGCGGCCGGTCGTCGGTGTGCGCGCCGGGTGTTCTGACGCAGTCGCTCGTCGGTGTGCGCTGGGTGTTCTGACGCGGACGCTCGTCGGTGTCCGCGCCGGGTGTTCTGACGCGGCCGCTCGTCGGTGTGCGCCGGGTGTTCTGACGCGGCCGCTCAGCTGAAGAAGCGGCTGCGATCCTCGGCCTCGCGCTCGATCCTGCCACACATCAGGTCGCACAGCCGGAAGATGTCATCGTCTGCCAGGCGGTAGTATACGTACAGGCCGTCCCGCCGCCGCTCCACGAAGCCGAGACCGTGCAGCATCTGCAGGTGCTTGGAGACGTTCGCCTGGCCGAGACCGGTCTCGTCCATGATCTCCGACACGCTCAGCTCCCCTGCGCGCAATGCGTTCAGGATGCTGAGCCGCGCCGGCTCCCCGAGCGCCTTGAATCGTTCCGCCACCAGCTGGAGCAGCTCCGCCCCCAGCTCGTACTCAGCCATTGCGTGCTCCCGTTGCGTGTCGCGACTGCGTGTGCGTGTCGTGTCTCATGCCGTTGCCGTGAGCGGTGCGTGTCGCGGTCGCGCCTGTGGGTCGTGTCTCATCCCGTTGCCGTGAGCGGTGCGTGTTGCGATCGGGCCTGTGCGTCGCGTCTCACGCCGTTGCCGTGACCGCATCATCTTCGCGTTCGACCGGCTGACCCGCCGACTGCCACTCACTGAAGCCGCCGACATAGTTCAGCACGTCGTCGACGCCATTCGCCTCGAGCACGCTCGCGGCGATCGCCGAGCGTCCGCCCGTCTGGCAGTGCACGACCACCGGCCGGTCGCGGGGTATCTCATCGAGCCGGTCGACCAGGTGACCCACCGGGATGTTCGGAACACCCGGCAGGTGGCCGGCTTCCCACTCGGCGCCGTCGCGCACATCGATCACGTACGCACTGCGTTCACGCAGCAGCGTCTGCACCTGCTGCAGATCGACGTGATCGATCGAAGCCGTTGCGTGCCGCTGCGTACGCCACGTCTCCACGACGCCGGCGTCGAACCAGCCCGCAACCCGGTCCAGGCCGATCATCGTGAGATCGCGAACTGCCGTTTCCACGTTCGCGCAGGACCCGTCGACGATCAGGTAGAAGTCGCGGTCGTACGGCACGAGCCACCCCGCCCACGTGGTGAAGCTCCGGTTCTCCGGGATGTTGATCGTGCCGGGAATGTGCTCCGCCGCATACTCGACCGCGGGGCGCGTGTCGATCACGACGGCACCATCGGCCAGCACCGACTCGAGCGACTGCTCCGATTGACGCGGCGGTGAGCGAAACCCGCCGAGCACCCGCGGACCATCGCGATTGATCCGCTTCATTTCGGCGAAGTACTTCGGCGGCTCCGGCTGACCGGCGAGGATCGTGCGTACGAATGCACTCTCGTCCTGCTCCGCAAGACCGATGTTGAACAGCTTCTCGTAGCCGAGTGTGCTCTGCGGAACGGCGCCCAGCGCCTTGCCGCACGCGCTTCCCGCACCGTGCCCCGGCCAGAGCTGCACGAAATCCGGCAGCTCGCTCCGAAATCGCTGCAATGACCTGAACAGGTCGCGCGCACCCGCTTCCATCGTCCCGACAAGCCCCGCGGCGCGCTCTAGCAGGTCCGGCCGGCCTACGTCGCCGACGAACACGAAGTCGCCGGTGAACACCCCCATGGGCTGATCCGCCGACGCACCATCCGTCACGATGAACACGACGTGCTCCGGTGTGTGGCCGGGTGTGTGCATCGTCCGGACTCGGACATTGCCGACACGGAACTCGTCGCCGTCACGCAGCAGCACGGCTTCCGCTTCCCGCGCATACCGGTAGCTCCACTCCGGTCCGCCCTCCGCCGACAGGTACAGCTGCGCGTCCGTGCGCTGCGCGAGCTCACGCGAACCCGACACGAAATCCGCATGGATGTGCGTTTCCGTGACATGCGTGATCCGTACGCCTTCCTGCTCCGCCACGCGGATGTACTGCTCGACGTCCCGGTTGGCGTCCACCACGAGCGCCTCACCACTCGCGCCACAGCCGACCAGCCAGCTCGCCTGCGCCAGCTTCTCGTCGTAGAACCGTCGTACGATCATCTTCTGCCTCCGCTCGCCTGTGCCGACGTCTTCCTGTGGTGAAGCCGTCGCACGACGGTGATCTGCCCTCGCTCGCCCGCGCCGATCTCCATGTGGAGAAGCGTCGCACGACGAATACCTGCCTCCGCTCGCCTGCGCCGACGTCTTCCTCTCGTGGAGCCGTCGCACGGCGGTGATCTCCCCTCGCTCGCCTGCGCCGACGTCTTCCTGTGGTGGAGCCGTCGCACGACGCTCCTCGGCACGCGCTCGCCTGCGCCGACGTCCTGTCGTCGCAGAGTCCCCGCACAAGCGTCATCCGCTGCGCCGGATGTATTACCTTGCGGTAATATGACCCTGGGGTCAAGAACACGCGCCCCCCGATCCGCGCCCCGGCACGCGCACGCAGGTCCGCGCCGGCTGTACTTGACGATGGCGCCATTTCTGCAGCGCGCCGCCGCATCCTGCCCCACGGTATTCAGGAGGCGCAAATGAGACGGCCGCTCATGCTGCTCCCGATCCTTGCCGTTGCTGTGATTCCTGTCGAGCTGCAGGCGCAGGAGGTGAAGCCCGGTGGTCGTGAAACAATCACGATCCGCGGCATCGTCGGTGCGAGCATGTTCATGCAGGATGCGAACTTCGGGCTGGGTAACGGCCAGAAGGCGCAGTTCGTGACGGAAGACATCGAAAACGATGCGTGGTGGCACGGCGGCGATGCGCGCAACGTGCGTCTGACGCTCGGCTTCAACGGGCCCGAGGTCGTCGGCGACTGGCGCGCCAACGCACTGGTCGAGCTCGACTTCTTCGGTCCGTTCGGCTCGGGTGGCGCCTTCGGGGACGAGCAGCCGCTGCCGCGCCTGCGCCATGCGTGGGCGGAGCTGAGCAACGGTCGCAGCACGTTCCGCTTCGGCCAGGATTTCTCTCTGACGTGGGGGTACCTGCCAGCTTCGACGTCCCGCATCGGCTTTCCGCTGGGCTGGGGCGCTGGCGGCCATATCGGCTGGCGATTCCTGGGTGCGCAGTTCCACCAGTACCTGACGGACCCGGAGGCCGAAACGACGGCGCAGCTCAAGTTCGCCGTCTTCAAGAACTCGTGGGTGGACGAGCCGAACCCGCCGCCGCCCGGCGCTGTTCCATCGGCAGACGACGGTGCGAGCGCCGGCGAGGCCGGTCTGCCACAGCTGGAAGCGCGGATCGACCTCGCGGGACGCACCGGTCGCAGCGCCTCCTGGGGCGCATACCTCGCCGGCCATTACGATCGCAAGGACCTCGACGGCGTGGGCGTCGAGGACGTCGCCGACGACCTCGACAGCTGGGCCGGGGTGTTCGGCGCCCGCTTCGCGTCCGGGCCGGTCACGCTGCACGGCAACGCCTGGCTCGGCCAGGCGATGGGGCACCACTTCGCGCACATCGTCCAGTTCCGCGACGTGCGCGGCTGGGGCGCCTGGGCGCAGGCGGGCCTCAACATCACCGACACCTGGAGTGTCTGGGCTTTCGCAGGCGCCGATGATCCCGACGACGAGGACGAGGACGGCGTCCCGCTCGAGCGCCAGCGCAGCATCCAGCTCATGCCGATGATCCGCTGGCAGGCAAACCAGCTCGCGTTCGGCCTCGAATGGCTGCACAGCCGCACCGACTGGCTAGCGGAGCCGGAGGAACGCAAGGGCAACCAGCTCATTTTCAGCGGAGTTTACAACTTCTGAAGAGCGGAAGGCGGGGCGGGAGCTGACCGGGAGGGCGCGGTGCGGGTCGGCCGCCACCGCAGCGCCTGGGCACAGCGCGCCACGGGCGGAGTGAGTGAGCCGCCTGCTGCCCGAGCGCCCGGGTCGAGCCTGATCAAAGGCAACGTTGCTTGCGTTCGGCCCGCAGGCGAAGAGTGCAACGTTGCCTGCCATTATCAAAGCCAACGTTGCACGCGTTCGGCCCGGAGGCGAAGAGTGCAACGTTGCCTGCCATTATCAAAGCCAACGTTGCTCGCGTTCTGCACGCAAGCGACGAGTGCAACGTTGCCTGCGATCCGATCATCAACGCCTACGCTGCCCGCGCCACGGCCGGGCCGCGTTGACCTGTCGGGAACGCGGCGCAGTGAGCGCTGTCCCAACCCCGGCTCCGGGCCTGGGCCCCGGCCCGCGTCGACGCGTCGGGAACGCAGCGCAGTGAGGGGCAGACCCACCCCGGCCCCGGCCCCGGGCCCCAGGCCCCGGCCCGCCGTCCCAAACCAAGGGTCCATTCCTTGCGGCCCCGCGCATCC
>DASTYK010000148.1 GCA_035764935.1 Longimicrobiales bacterium
CGACGCCCGCACGATGGAGATTCACCACGACAAGCATCATGCGGCGTACACGAACAAGCTGAACGAGGCGCTCGAGAAGCACGCGAACCTGCAGTCGAAGTCAATCGAGGAGATCCTGCGCTCGATCGACTCGGTGCCGGAGGACATCCGTACGACGGTTCGCAACAATGGCGGCGGTTACGCGAACCACGCGCTGTTCTGGGAGATCATGGGCCCGAACGGCGGTGGTGAGCCGTCCGGCGCACTTGGCGACGCGATCAAGAGCAAGTTCGGCAGCTTCGACGAGTTCAAGAAGAAGGTCTCGGCTGCAGGCGCCGGTCAGTTCGGCAGCGGTTGGGCGTGGCTGGTGGTGGACGGCAGCGGCAACCTCGACGTCTACTCCACGCCCAACCAGGACAGCCCCTACATGAAGGGGCACACGCCGATCCTCGGCGTCGACGTCTGGGAGCACGCGTACTACCTGAAGTACCAGAACCGCCGCCCCGATTACCTCGAGGCGTGGTGGGGCACGGTCAACTGGGATGCAGTCGCGAAGCGTTACGACGCCGCGAAGAAGCAGGCTGGGTGATCCTTTCCGCGCGCAGCACGCTCAACGCGGCGGCTGCAGCGGACGGGTGTCAGGCGGGCCGGTTCCCGACGGGGTGCCGGCCCGTTCGCGTACCGGCACGAACAGCGTGCTCTCCTCCCCTCCGAAGCTGCCGATCAGCGCTCGTGCCTGCTCGCCGAGCAGCCAGCCGGCCAGCATGCGCGCCGCGCTGCTGTCCGGCGCCGCGGCGACCCGCATGACGGAGTACACGTTGCGCAGCCGGGCGTCGCCGGACACGAGTGGCTCGAGGGAAAGTCCGTCCCCGAGCATGACGAGCGTCGCGCTGTCCGTCAGCAGGTACGCGCCTCGCTCGTCGGCAATGCGCAGCGCATCCGCCATCCCCACACCGGCCCGGATGTAGCGGCCACCCGCCGGCGGCTCGACGCCGGCATCCGCCCACAGCCGGAGCTCCCGCAGGTTGGTCCCACTGCGATCGTCGCGCGAAACGAACCGCGCGCCCGCGTCCGCGATGCGGTCGAAGGCGGCCGCGGCGTCGGTCATGCCGCGAATCCCCGCGGGGTCGGCTGTCGGCCCCGCGACGACGAAGGAGTTGTACATCAGCTCCTGCCGGTCCAGGACGATTCCATCCGCGAGTGCCTGCTGCTCCACCTCCGGTGCGTGCGTAAGCAGCACGTCCGCCAGGCCGCGGCGCGCGTGCTCGAGCGCTTCACCCGTACCGCTCACGGTCACGCGCAGGTGCAGCTCCGGGTGGGCCGCGCGGAACGCCCGCGCCAGTGAATCGAGAAGGCCACTGTCTTCCAGCGTGTGCGTCGCTGCCAGCACGACCGTGCGCCGTGCATCAGGGTCTGCATCGGCACAGGCGGTGAGCTGCGCGCACAGCAGGAGCGCCGCGAGTGCACGGCCGGCACGGTACGGGCAGCGCGCGGCATGGCGAGTACCCGGTGGCAGCGAGCGTGAAAGCATGTTCGTCAGGGTCCCGGGCTCATGGAGCGGCCGCCGTCCCAGCGCGGCGCATCCGCGGCTGCAAACCGGGGCAGGCCTGCGCCGTCGTTGAATCGGCGTACACCTGCACCCCACTGCAAGTCCGCAGCGTTGCAGGGGTGTCGTAGGGGAATACCCCATTCCGTGATCCGGATTTCGGGCCTAGGTTCCCGGCCATGAATGATCGCATCCTGCGCGCCCTGCGGCGCGAACCGGTAGACCGAACGCCCGTGTGGTTCATGCGGCAGGCGGGCCGTGCGCTGCCGCGGTACCGTGAGGCCCGCGCCGACTACGGCATGTTCGAGATCCTGCGTGACCCGCCCCGCGCGGCGGAAATCACGATGATGCCGCTCGACTATTTCCCGGTCGACGCGGCGGTACTCTACAATGACCTCTCGACCCCGTACTTCGCGGCCGGCTTCGACCTGGAAATGAAGCCCGGTGTGGGCCCGGTCGTGCACAACCCGATCGCGGACGCAGCCGACGTCGCGCGCATGACGGCGTTCGACCCGCGCGCCGCACTGGACTTCAACCTGGAGCAGATCCGGATCCTGACGGAGCGCATCGACGTGCCGGTGCTCGGCTTCGTCGGCGCGCCCTTCACGCTGTCGTCGTACCTGATCAAGGGGCAGCGCTCCAAGGATTTCGCGGAGGTGAAGTCGTTCATCTGGCGCGATCCCGAGGCGTGGCATGCGCTGGCCGACTTCTGGGCGCGGCACAACGCGGAGTTCGGCATCGCGCAGTGGGAGGCGGGCGCTGGCGCGGTCCAGGTGTTCGACTCGTGGGCGGGCGCCCTCGCGCTCGACGACTACGAGACGTACGTGCTGCCGCACATGAAGACGCTGATCGGCACGATGGAAGATGCGGGTGTGCCCGTGATCAACTTCTACAACGGGAATCCCGCGCTGCTGCCGCTCGTCGCGTCGGGAGGCGGGACAGCGCTCAGCGTCGACTGGCGGCTGCCGCTGGACGAGGCGTGGGGCATCATCGGCCATGATCGTTCGATCCAGGGCAACATGGACCCGGCGGTGCTCCTTGCGGGCGAGGGCCCGTCCCTGGCAAAGGCGCGGGCGGTGCTCGACCGAGCCGGAAACCGGCCGGGCCACATCTTCAATCTCGGCCACGGCATCATGCCCGGCACGGATCACAACGTGCTGCGCGCCGTGGTCGACTTCGTTCATGAGTATTCCGCGAGATGATCGGATGAAGATCGCTGTCATGCTGCTCAACTTCGGCGAGCCGGAGCATCCGGACGAAGCGGAGGTGGTGCCGTTCCTGGAGAGGATCTTCCTCATGAACGGCGAGCTCGAAGGCCGGCTCGGTCACGAGAAAGCGGTCGCGCGCGCGCACGAGCTGGCAGTGGCGCGCGCGCCCGGGCTGATCGAGGAGTACACGGAGATCGGCGGATCGCCTTTGCATCAACAGGCCGAGGAGCAGGGTGTCGCGCTGGAAGTGGAGCTGAAGCGGCGCGGGCTGGACGCGCGCTGCTACGTCGGCATGCAGTTCACCGAGCCGTTCATCGGCGCAGCGGTCGAGCGTGCCCGCGCGGACGGCTGCGACACGGTGGTCGGACTGCCCGTGTACCCGCTGTGCGGGACCTCCACGACGGTCATGTCACTCGGCATGCTGGCGGATGCGATGCAGCGCATCGGCTGGGACGCGCAGCGTCTCGAGATCAGCGGCTGGCACCGCCATCCGGTCTACACGGAGCTGCGCGCCGCCGGCATCCGCGAGGTGCTGCAGCAGAGCGGCGAGTCGTTCGGCAACGGCTGCCGCCTGGTCTTCTCCGCGCACGGAATCCCGCTCAAGTACCTGCAGGAGGGGAACCGCTACGACGCGTACGTCGACGAATCGTGCAGTGCGATCGCGGCCGCTGTCGGCGTGGATGACTACGTGATCGGCTTCCAGAACCACACGAACCGGCCGATCGAGTGGACCAGTCCGGACATCGACGAGGTGATCGCGAGCATCGACGCGGAGTCGGTCGTCGTGTTCCCGGTCAGCTTCATGCACGAGCAGTCGGAAACACTGGCGGAGCTGGACCACGAGCTGCGCGAGGTCGCCGAGGAGCGCGGCCTGCGCTTCCACCGTGTGCCGGTACCGCACGACGACGCGCGCTTCATCGGCGTGCTCGCCGACCTGGTGCAGAGCCGGCTCGGCATCGAGCAGAAGATCGCGCTCGGCCAGTGCCGGTGCCGGCCGGACGAGGCAACGCGCTGCACCAATCACGTGAGCCGGAACTGACGGCAGCGTGCAGAAAAAACGCAGGGGCCGGGCTGAGCCCGACCCCTGCGACAGAACGGACGGGGCACGATGACCGCAACGGCGTCGTGCCCCTTGTTCGTGATCAGTACCCCGGGTTCTGCTCCAGGGCGTCGTTCACGTCGATCTCGGCCTGCGGGATCGGGAAGAGCAGGCGCTCCGCCGAGATGCCCAGCAGGTCGGTTGCGACACCGAAGCGGCGCAGGTCGAAGAACCGGTGTCCCTCCATCGCGAACTCGAAGCGACGCTCCTGGAGGATCGCATCCAGCAGCTCCTGCTGCGTGTCGACGGTAGCGGGCAGGTCAGGCAGCCCCGCGCGGTTGCGTACGATGTCGATGTCGGCGCGAACCGTGGCCGCATCCGCACCGAGGCGCGCGTTCGCCTCCGCCCGGATCAGGTACATCTCGGCCAGCCGGAGCACGACGACATTGTCGTCGCTGTTGGCGATGCGGAAATACTTCTTGCCGTACAGCTCGCCGCCCTCGATCCCGATCGCGAAGTCACGGCGCTCGTCGCCGGCCTCGTACGCGTCGTAGAACGCCTGCGTCGGCGCAAAGCCGCGCCGGCCGCCGAGTGCGTCCGGGAAGTACCAGAACGCCAGGCTGTTCGTGGTGTTGATGCTGTACGGCAGCTCGAAGATCGCCTCCTCGCTGAACTTCTGCGTCCAGTTCGACGCGTAGTCGTCGTTCAGCTCGTACACCCCGGACTCGATCACGGCCGTGGCCTTGTCGCGGGCCTGTGCGTAATCGCCCGTCTCGAGGTACACGCGTGCGAGCAGCGCGTCGGCAGCGCCACCCGTCGCGCGGCTCGGGTTGAACTCGTACGCGAGCGAGCCGGACGCCGTCTCGAGATCCGCGATGACGCGGTCCCACACGGCGTCGGCCGGGTCACGCGGAACCTGGGAGCTCTCATCGACACCGCGCGACGGCTCGGTGATGATCGGCACCCCACCGTGGTACGAGACGAGGATGGAGTAGTACAGCGAGCGCAGGAACAGCGACTCGGCGGTCGCCTGCTCCGCCTCCTCGGCCGACAGCCCGCTCACCCCCGGAATCGCGTCCAGCAGGTTGTTCGTGCGGTTGATGCCGTCGTACAGCGCGAACCACGTATCGCGGATCTGCACGTTGCTCGTGGTGATGTTGCGCAGGGCAACCTCGCGGTCCGTCTGGAACGTCCCCGTGAACTCGAGGTTGTCCGCGTACAGGTCCGGGTAGACCATGTGCACGTTGCCGTACAGGTCGCCGTTCTGGAGACCGCGGTAGGCGCCATTCAGCGCCAGCTCGATCCCGCGCGGTGTGTTCAGCGCCTCATCGGAATCGATGGCATCGGTCGGGTTCGTATCGAGTGGCGAGTCGCACGCCGTCGCGAGGAGCGCGACGGCGGCGATGGGCCACAGGTATCTATTTCTCATCATCCTGGTTGTCCTCAGAAGCCGAGGTTGAAGCCAATCGTGACCGTGCGCGTCTGGGGCAGCGTGTAGAAGTCCGTGCCGCGCGTGATCGACGTCTGTCCGGCGTAGTTCACCTCGGGGTCGAAGCCGCTGTAGTCGGTGCCCGTCAGCAGGTTCTGTCCCTGGAAGTAGATGCGTGCCGTCCGCGCACCCAGCCGGCCCGCGAGCGAGGTCGGCAGCGTGTAGCCGACGACCAGGTTCTTCAGACGGACGTACGAGCCGTCCTCGACGAACCGGTCGGAGTCACGCGTGTTGTTGTTCGGGTCGCCCCACACCGCGCGCGGCTCGTTGGTGTCCGTGTTCTCGGGCGTCCAGCGGTCCAGTGCGCGCGTCGTGTGGTTGTCCTCGAAGCTGCCGTACTGGTCCGTGTAGATGCGCATCGCGTTGTAGACCTCGTTGCCGAGCGAGAACTGGACGAACGCGCTCACGTCGAAGCCCAGGAACGAGATGTTGTTCGTGATGCCGCCCTCGATGTCCGGCCACGGGCTGCCGATGTCGGTGCGGTCGTCGTCGTTGATGACGCCGTCACCATTCACGTCCTCGAAGCGAATGTCACCCGGCGCCGTACCGGAGGTCTGGTAGGCCAGGCCTGCCGCGGCACAGCGTGCATTGCGGGCTTCAATCGACTCGCCGGCCAGCGTGCGGCAGATCTCGGCCTCCGACTGGAAGAGGCCCGCCATCTTGTGGCCATAGAAGAAGCCGAGCGGCTTGCCGACCTCGACCCGGCTCGCGAAGCCGCTGTTGATCGGCTGATCGTTGTACAGCGCCGTGACCTCGTTCCGGTTGTGCGACAGGTTGAGCGTCGTCGACCAGTTGAAGCCCTGCGGATCGCTCGCCTGCACCAGCAGCAGGTTCGCGGCGAGCTCGACGCCCTCGTTCTCCATGCTGCCGACGTTGGACCAGATGTCCTCGAAGCCGGTCGTGAGCGGCACCGGCCGCGCGATCAGCAGGTCGTCGGTCTTCTTCTGGTAGTAGTCGAACGTGATTCCGAGCCGGCGGTTCAGCAGGGAGAAGTCCGTGCCCAGGTTGAGCTGCGACGTCTTCTCCCACTTCAGCTCGGGGTTCGCGAGCTGCTCGGGCGAGATGCCGGGCAGGTCGTTGTAGTTGACGCCGCCGCCGAACAGGCCGCGCGCGGCGAAGTTGCCGAGCTGCTGCTGGTTGCCCGTGACGCCGTAGCTCGCGCGCAGCGCGAGATCACTGATCACGTCCTGGTCCAGCATGAAGTCCTCCTCGCCGATGCGGTACACGACCGACGCCGAGGGGAACGTGCCGAAGCGGTTCTCCGAGCCGAAGCGCGAAGAGCCGTCGTGGCGGATGTTGAAGGACGTCGTGATCTTGTCGGCGTACGTGTACGACAGCCGGCCGAAGAACGACAGCAGCGCGTTGTCGTCACGCGTGGACGAGCCGTCCGCGATCGTGGCCGCCGAGGTGATGTACTTGAAGTACTCGGTCGGGAACTGCGTGCCCTGCACCCAGCTCCACTCCTCGGAGTTGTCCTCGTAGCTGGAGCCGACCACGCCCGAGACGTCGTGCGCATCACCGAAGCCCCGGTCGAAGCTGAGCGTGCCCTCGTAGGTGACCTTGTTGGCATACGTGTGGCCCGCCTGCGCCTGGCCGCCGTTCGCGGCCCAGGGCCCGAACGCGGGCGAGTCGTAGCCGCGCGAGCGCATGCTCAGGTTGTCCACGCCCAGGCTGCCGCGCACGCTCAGCCAGTCCAGGATCTGATACTGCGCGAAGGCGTTTCCGATGATGCGCGTGCCGCGCTCCTCGGCCTCGGCCTCGCGCGCCATCCCGACCGGGTTCAGGTACGTCGTCCCGGTGAAGTACGTGCCGTCCTCGTTGAACACGGGGTAGATCGGCCCGTTGGCGATCGCGTTGGCCCAGGGGCTGTAGATGTTGTTGTCCGAGCGCGCGCGATCCGTGACACTGCGGGCGAGCGAGATGTTGGTGCCCAGCAGCAGGCGATCGAACGGGTTGTAGTCGAGGTTGAGACGCCCGTTGAGGCGCTCATAGCCCATCGGCTCGACGATGCCGTCCTGCCGCAGCAGGCTGCCCGAGACGAAGTAGCGGACAGCCTCCGTGCCGCCGCGCACCGACGCCTCCATGTTGGACATGGGGGCGGTGCGTGTCACCTCGTCGAGCCAGTCCGTATCGACACCGCGCGGGACCTCGATATCGAAGACACCATCGCCCTCGAAGCCGTACCACTCGTCGAGACCGTAGTCGGACGCCGGGCCGAACCGGTTGGTCAGCCCCTCGTTGTAGACGTCCATGTACTGCTCGGTGTTCAGGAAGTCGACCATCCGCCACGGGCTCTGCCAGCCGTAGTAGCCGCCGAAGGTGATCTCCGAGCGATCCGTGATGCCGCGCTTGGTCGTGATCAGCACCACGCCGTTGGACGCGCGCGAGCCGTAGATCGCCGCCGCCGACGCATCCTTGAGGATGTCGATGCGCTCGATCTCCGCGGGGTTGAGGTCGGAGACCGCATCGATGCCCTGGCCGCCGAAGCTGGTCGTGAGGCCGGAGAAGTCGCCCTGGTTCATCGGCACGCCGTCGATCACGTAGAGCGGCTCATTGCCGCCCGAGATCGACGAGGCGCCACGCACGCGCACGGTCATGGCCGCGCCGGGCGTGCCCGAGTTCTGCACGACCTGCACACCGGTGAGCCGGCCCTGCAGCGCCTGGTTGACGGACGTGATCGGCAGCTCGTCCACCTGGGTCTGCTCGATCGAGGCCGTCGCACCCGCGACGTTGCGACGACGCTCCTGGCCGTAGCCGATGACGACCAGCTCGTCCAGGCGCAGCGCGTCCACCTGCAGCGTCACCGTCAGCGGCGCCATCTGCGCACCGACCGTGACCGTCTGGACTGCCTGGCTGTAGCCGATGTAGCTGAACTGAACCTCGTGCTCGCCGAACGGCACGTTGTTCAGCAGGAAGCGACCACGCTCGTCCGTGGTCGTGCCGATACCCAGATCCGGAATCGAAACATCGACACCCTGCAGCGGCTGCTGCGTGTCACCGGCCACGACCTGGCCCGTCACGCTGCCGCGCTCCTGCGCCGCGGCGAGACCAGGTAGCGCAAGGAGGGTGAACAGCATCACCCCCAACCATCTGAACCTGCTCATAGCATCTCCTTCGAAACTTCCCGGGAATGAAGAACGGGACGACACCGCAGCGGCGCTCACGCGTTGTCTGGCAACCTGGGCGTCGGCGGACGCCGACATCGCTGGGGGAAGCGAGGTGTTTGCGTGCCGCGCTGCGTCGCACTTGTAACGAGTGCGCGTGACCCACTGTGACAGCGCTGTGACCAACGACAGGCAGACAGCCACAGGTGTGGTCTGCGCCGCAGCGAACGTGCGGGTATCCGTCACCCGCGGGAGGAAAACTACGGGACCGGCCGATCCTGGAACAGCGGGCGGCGCGGAGCCGATCCGGCCCGCGCCGCGCCGGTCGTCCGTCAGCCGGGGGTGAGATTTCGCTCGGCGCGCGCGAGCGCGACGTGCACCGCGTCCCGGTCGCCCTGCAGCTGGAGTGGGTGCATGAGCACCGGCTCCAGCTCAGTGAGCAGTCGCCGCAGCGCCGCACGGCGCGACGAGGGCAGCATGCCACCGACGCTCCCGATCACGTTGACCATCCGCTCGGAGACCGTCACCTGTCCGGCCGCATAGCGCGCGATCTGCTCGAACGCGAGGCGTGTGAAATCGTCGAAGCCGGGAAGATTGGTGTGGATCGTCGCACCGTCCTCCGCGGACCGCATGCGCGGACGCCGGCGCTTCCCCAGCTCGAGCAGCAGCTCGCCCATCCGGTCAATCGAGTTCATCGCGGTGGTCGGATCATTGACACCGGGCGAAAGCGCCTTGGCCGCGATGTCGACCAGCTCGACGACAGCCAGCCGCACGTCCTGGTGCGGGGTACGGGACGCGCCGGTCGCGAACGCCCCGCGCGCCTTGTCGACCAGCGCCTCGTCCGCGTCCGAGGCCAGCGTGGCCAGCAGCGTGCCGGGATACACGTAGTCGCCGACCTGCACGTCCATCCGCACCGCGCACCCCGCATTGCGGCTCACGTCGAGCAACCGGCCCTCGTCCACCGCGGTGAGAAAGCCGGCGCCGGTCGCAAACACGCGTGTCCTGGGCCCGTCCGGAAAGGCCACGTCCTCCTCATCGTCGCGTCCGGTCCCGTCGGGCGTGTCCCCGAGCAGGTCCGGGTATTCTTCGCGAATCGTGTCCAGTGCCTCGCGCGTGACGGCGGACATGATCGTGTCGACCTGCAGGGAACGGGCGGCATGATCGATGTAGTAGATCAGGAAACCGATGCTGATGACAGCGAGCAGGCCGGCAAACGTGGTCGCCACCGCCGGCACGAACTCCTGCGACGGATCGTCGCTCGAGCGGATCGTACGCATCACGAGCAGCGAGTACACGTACGTGCCGATCATCACTGCGAGCACGAGCTGGTTGGCGCGGTCGGCCATGAAGGAGCGCAGCACGCGGGGTGTGAACTGGCTGCTCGCCAGCTGGAGCGCCACGACCGTGACCGAGAACACGACGCCGGTTACGGTGATGAGTGAGCCGGCGATCGCGTCCAGCACACCGCGCGCGCCTTCCGGCCCGCCCGTGAAGAGCCAGGCCAGGGCGCGGATGTCGGTGCCGCCGGGCAGCAGGTCGTCCGCCCGGACGAGCAGCTCGGCGGCGATGATTGCACCGAGCGTGAACAGTGCCGGCAGGAACCAGAGGCTGTCGTAGATGTTGCGCCACAGAGCGCGCAGCTTGGCGATCGGCACGATGCGTCCCCCCGTCGTAGTGGCCGGCCGGGTCGCAGGGAACGTGCCCTACACGACTCGCGCCGCCGGAGACGGGGCAACACCCGCCAGGGACGGTGGGACCGGAGGCCTATTCGCCGGTGATGCGGATCCTGGCGTCGACCGCGGTGCCGCCGCTCTCGAACACGACGAAGGGGTTGATGTCGAGCTCCACGATCTCCGGGTGTTTGCCGACCAGTCGGGACACGCGCTGGATGGTTTCCGCGAGCATTTCGCGGTCTGCGGGCGGCTCGCCGCGGATGCCGTCGAGCAGTCTGACGCCGCGGATCTGGTGCGTCATCTCGCGCGCATCGAGGTCCGTGAGCGGATGCACGCGGAAGACGACGTCGCGCAGCGCCTCCACGTGGATGCCGCCGAGCCCGAACATGAGGACGGGACCGAACCCGGGATCCAGGCTCATGCCGATGATCGTTTCCCGTCCCCCCCGCACGTACTGCTCGACCAGCACGCCTTCGATCGCGGCATCGGGCGCACTCGAGCGAACGCGCTGCATGATGCGGTCGAACGCGGCGCGCACGTCGTCGGTGGTCCGCAGGTCCAGCTCGACACCGCCCACATCCGTTTTGTGAACGATGTCGGGTGAAACGACCTTGAGCACCACCGGCAGGCCCAGCGTCGTGGCCGCTGCGACCGCTTCCTCGGCCGTCGTTGCGAGTCGCGATTCGACGACCGGGATTCCGGCCGCACGCAGCACGGTGCGCGCGTCGTCCGTGGACAGGTAACCGCCGCCGGCGGCGCGCTGCGCGGCGATGATGCGCGCAATGACGTCGTCGTGCATCTCGTACTCGACCACCGTGCCGACCGGTCGCCGCACCCAGCGGCTGTAGCGGACCATGGCGGCCAGCGCACGGGCCGCGCTTTCCGGGAAGATGTAGGCGGGCACGCCGACCTCCTTGAGCTCGGCACGCCCCTGCGGCAGCCCCTCGCGTCCCATGAGCACGGCGAGGATCGGCTTGCCGGGGAATGCGCGGCGCGCCTCCACGATCGCGGCGGCGACGTCGCGCTGGCTCACGCCGAGCGGCGGCACGAACGCGGCGATGGCACCGTCGACGGCGTCGTCCTGCAGCACCTCGATCAGCGCGCGGCGGTAATGGTCGGCGGTGGCGCTCGCGATCATGTCCACCGGGTTGCGGACGCTCGCCTCCTCGGGCAGGTACGCGCGCAGTGCCTGCTGGGTCCCGGCCGACAGCTCGGTGACACGCAGCCCGGCCGCTTCGCACGCATCGGCGATGATGATGCCCGGTCCGCCGGCGTTGGTGATGATCGCAACGCGATCCCCCTCGGGCAGTGGCAGCAGGCTGAACGCCATGGCGAGGTCGAACAGCTCCTCGACCGTGTCGACGCGGATCACGCCGTACTGCGCGAGCAGCGCGTCGATCGCGCTGTCGAGGCCGGCAAGTGCGCCGGTGTGCGACGACGCCGCGCGCGCGCCGGACGCGGTGCGCCCGCTCTTCACGGCGATGATCGGCTTGTGACGCGTGACCTCGCGGGCAATGCGCGCGAACTTCTTCGGATTGCCGAAGTTCTCGAGGTACATCAGGATCACGCGCGTGGCGGGATCGGCCGCCCAGTACTCGATCAGGTCATTGCCGCTGATATCCGCCTTGTTGCCGACCGAGATGAACTGGTTGATGCCGATGCCGTACTCGGCGGCGTAGTCGAGGATGGTCACGCCCATCGCGCCCGACTGGCTCATGAAGCTGACCGGCCCGGGCGGCGGCATGACGGGCGCGAACGTCGCATTCATGGAGACGGCCGGGTCAGTGTTCAGCACACCCAGGCAGTTGGGGCCGACCAGGCGCATGCCGTAGCGGCGTGCGACGTCCCGCAGCGCACGCTCGCGCTCCGCGCCCGCCGGGCCGATCTCCTTGAACCCGGCCGTGATCACGACTAGCGCGCGCACCCCCTTCGCCCCGCACTCCTCCGCAACGCCCAGCACCAGCTCCTTGGGCACCGTGATGACGGCGAGGTCAACCGGGCCCTCGACATCCAGCACGGACGCTCTGGTCGGGATGGAGTGGACCGCACGCACGTTCGGGTTGATCAGGTGCAGTGCGCCGGTATAGCCGTGGTCGAGCAGGTTGTCGACGATCTGGTAGCCGATCGTGCCCCGCTTGCGGCTGCAGCCGATGATGGCGATCGACCCCGGCCGGACCACCGGATCGAGTGAGTGCTCCGCCGTGACGACGGGCTCGGTCGTGGTGCTCACGCGCGCTGACCTCCTTGTTGGCTGATCAAGCTACACGTGCCTGCAGGGATGGTACAGCGGGGAATCTCCGGACACGATGTCAGTCACGGCGGGCTCAGTCGCGTGCCAGGACCCGCTCGTACACGGCCATGATATCGGCGTGGCGCACGACGCCCAGCAGCCGCTCGCTCTCCTCGTCGATGACCGGCACCGACGACGTGCCGCGCAGCCCCATCTGGCGCACCGCCTCCAGCATCGTGTCGTCGAGGCGAACGGGCTCGGCGGGGGACGCGACGTCGGCCGCGATGAGCAGCGACGCCAGCTCGGCGCGGCTCTGCGCGACGCGTGCGAGGTCCGCGATCGTGATCATGCCGCGCAGCCGCAGCGACGAATCGACAACCGGAAACTCCGTCTGCGTGCCCGCGCCGAGGTGGCCGAGCAGCTCGGCGACGACGGCCGAGTCGCCGATCACCTGCGGGTTCGCGTGCAGCACGTCCCGCACGCGCATGCTGGCCAGCACGTGCTCGTCGCGTCCCTGCTCGATCCGCTCCCCGCGCCGGCGCAGCCACCCGCTGTAGAGCGAGTCCCGCTCGAAGTGCTTCGCGACGACGTAGGCGATCACCGTGCTCAGCATGAGCGGCATCATGATCGCGTAGTCGTTGGTGATCTCGAACACGAGCAGGATGCCGGTGAGCGGCGCGTGCGTGGCTGCGGCTACGAGAGCGCCCATGCCGACGAGCGCGTACGCCTGGGGATAGAGGCCCAGCGCCGGAAAGATCCCGCTGAGTGCGACGCCCACGGCGCCGCCCGTCGCCGCACCGACGAACAGTGCCGGCGTGAACACGCCGCCGGAGCCGCCGGAGTTCAGCGTCACGGACGTCGCCAGGATCTTGCCGAAGACGAGCAGGATCAGCAGGTACCACTCCATGCGTGCGAACTGCTCGAGCGAGAACGCGAGGTGACCGCTGCCGGCCAGCACACCGCCGGACAGGAACACGATCGTGCCGACCAGCAGCCCGCCCAGCACGGGCTTCATCCAGGGCGGAACGCGCAGGCGCTCCACGACCGGCGCGGCACCGAAGTACGTCCGGACGAAGAGCACGCCGATCAGCCCCGCGACCACACCGAGCAGAGGGTAGAACGCGAAGATCTCGATGGCGCTCTCGAAGCCGTACTCCGTCGGCAGCGCAATCGCCGGGCTGTTGCCGTAGAACGCCTGCGAAACCACGGCGGCCATGACACTCGCAACGACCACGGGCGGGAAGGCGCCGATCGCGAGCGAGCCGAGGATCTCCTCGAGCGCGAAGAACGCCCCGGCGAGCGGCGCGTTGAACGCCGCGGAGATGCCGGCCGCTGCACCCGCGGCGACCATGATGCGCACACGGTCCGCACTGAAGCGGAAGAGCTGGCCGACGAAGGAGCCGACCGTGGCGCCGAGCACGGCGACCGGCCCTTCGCTGCCCGCCGAGCCACCTCCACCCAGCGTGACGGCACTCGCCGCCGTGCGCGCCAGTGCCGGTCGCGTCTCGATCGCACCGCCGCGCCGCGCGACGGCCAGCTGCACGTCAGGAACGTTCTGCCCCTCCCTGCCGTGCCCGATGCGGTGCATGATCCACCACGCGGACAGCAGACCCAGCGCGGTGATGACGGGACGCCAGGCGAGGAGGTCGATGCCGCGGAGAAAGCGGCCGGGCAGGACGAACAGTACGTGGTACGCGAGGTCGATCAGCCAGTAGAACGCGACAACGCCGAGCGCCGCAGCACAGCCGATCGCGACCGCGAAGACGAGCAGGATCGCATTCTCGCTCAGATCCAGCCGTTCGAACCGGTCGAGCAGCGCACCCCACCCGCGTCGTGTCCGCGCACGTAATCGCCTGGGCCAGCGGGCCGCTCGCGGCCGTTCGTCGGAATCTGGCATGGGGGCTCAAGATGGTCGGCCATGGCTGTCGGTCAAGTGTTTCTGCTCTGCTGATCATGTGTTCACCGCAGAGTCGCGGAGGACGCGGAGGGTGCGTGGCGGCGGCTGATTCGACAGCATCGTCAGGTGAGTGCCTGACGGTGCCATGGCCCGGAATTCGGCCAGTCCAGGCCCACTGCAAAATCGAATCGCCGCGGAGCCAGCCCCGCGGCGATCCAGTCCCTGAAAGACTGTTGCAGCTCGGCGCCCTCAGCGCCTCAGCGGTGAAACAGCAGTACTTACTGCGAAAGCAGCAGAAGCCCGAGAAACGCACCCACGCCGATGAACAGCCGCGTCCACGTGAACGGATTGCCGCGTGGATCCTTGCGCAGCCAGAACAGGATCGCGCCGCAGTTGGAGTTGCGCTGGTACTCGATCGGCGTCAGCGCCGGCGTGGTGTAGACCTCGACGCCGTCGATGTCTTCGGGGAGGAGCATGTTGATGTCCTCGGCCGTCATCCCGAGCATGCCGTCGATGAACACGTTGGGTGCGCAGTAGCCGCCGCCGTAGGTGCGCATGGCAACCATCTGCCGACTCCCGAACTGGGGGTCCGCCGAGATGAGCTGTACCCTGGGCATCACGTGGAACAGGTCGGTCGTGCGGATCGGGTTGCGGCGCTCGATGTCCGCGCGGGTGATGAAGCGGCCGGTGCCCATGCGGCTGCGGCGGTAGAAGCCGCTGTACTCGAGGGGCACCCGACGCCGGGCGGTCACGATGAGCGGCTCCAGCGCGATCGCGTTGGTCGCCATGGTCAGCACGACCGTCAGCTCGTAGCCGCGCTCGAGGTCGATCGGCCGGGCCATCGACCGGTACGCGAGGTGGCTCACGTTGATCAGGTAGCGACCCTCTTCCTCCGGCGACAGCACGAAGCCGCCCAGGGAGTCGGTCAGGGTCGAGTCGCTCGTGACTCCCTGCTCGTCCACGAGGCGGACGAGGGCGGACGCGATCGCGAGGGAGTCGCCCTCCGAGCGCACCGCGCCCCGGACGAGCTGGGCGTGACCAGCGGCCGGGACCATCACCACGAGCAGCAGCAGGCCGGCGAGCAGACGCATGGAGGCCTCCGGGGTGGGACGGGCTCGCTCGGAGCCCCTCACGCCAGTATAAGCAGGAGCCGGAAGCGCCGGAAGCGGGATTCACGCCGCCCCGGGACGGATCGACAGCGGTTGGGCCGAAACGATGACGAATCGACGCGGACGCAAGCGCCACCGACGGTTTCGCCCACGAAACGCCGGGCGGCTGGTTCCGGCGCAGAGAGCAACGATTCCGGAGCAGTTCTGCTGCCGCCCCTTCCGTGGGCGGTGGCGCGTTACTTGGCACGCGCCCGGGCCGGCCCCATGTTTCATGGCATGTACGACAATCTGGATCTGCAGATCCTGCAGCTGCTCCAGGAGAACGCCCGCATGCCGAACGCCGAGATCGCGCGGCGCGTCGGCCTCGCCCCGTCCGCCGTGTTCCAGCGGATCCGCAAGCTCGAACAGAACGGCGTGCTCCGCGGCTACCACGCCGAGATCTGCCCCGTCGCACTCGACCAGGGACTCCTCGCCTTCGTCCTCATCCGTACCTCCGAGGGCGCCCGCGCCCGGGAAACCGCCGAGCTGCTCGCGGGCATTCCCGAGGTGCTCGAGGTCCATCGCGTGGTCGGTGACGACTGCTTCTTCCTCAAGGTGCGCGTCCGCGACACCGACGCGCTCGGCGAGCTGCTCGACGACAAGATCCAGCCGCTCCCGCCCGTCGCCGCCACCCGCACGACCATCGTGCTGAGCACCGCCAAGGACGCCCGGCCCTCCGTCACCCCGACCCTCGCCCGCCTCGCGCAGGAGGACGAAGACCAGACCGCGGCCGACCAGGCGAGCTGAACCCCGCGCGGTCCATCCGTCGCGATCTCCCGCACACTGGCCGGCTCTACCCCCACAGCCGCGCCGCCCCTCAGCTGAAAACCGCCTGCTTCGCCCCCGATTCCCGTCATGCCCGCCCACAATATGCCAAGTCGATGTCATAGAAATTCGCTGGAAGACGTTTTCACCACATGATCCACGCGCAACGGCCGGTAGTGACGAACAAACGTCGCCATGTGGCCCCGTACCTGGAGGAACCTATGCAGCGAAGGTATGCCTGGATGCTGGCCGGAGTAGCACTGTTGGCGGGGGTAGCGAGTTGCAGTGACGGAGGTGGTGGTGGCACGACGGAGCCGCAGACGGGGACGGTCAGCGGGTCGGTGGAGGCTGCGGGGACGGGGGTCCCGGGCGCTACGCTGACGCTGGTACGGGCGCAGAGCACGCGGACGGCGACGTCGTCGGGGACGGGTGCCTTTTCGTTTGCGAGTGTGGCGACGGGTTCGTGGACGCTGGGCATCGACCCGCCGGAAGGGTTCGTGCTGGCGCCCAACCAGGACGAGACGGTTGCGGTGACCGTGAATGCGAACCAGACGACGACGGTCGAGTTTGCGCTGGAGGAGGAGGAACCGGGCGACGAGCCGGTCCTGATCACGCTGCAGGGCACGAGCTTCTCGCCGAGCGACGTGACGATCAGCGTGGGTGAGACGGTGCGCTGGGAGAACCGTGACGGGGCTACGCACACGGTCACGCCGGACGGACACAGCGCATGGGCGGAGGCAGTGCTCGACGCGAACGGTGAGGCATTCGAGCACACGTTCAACACGGCGGGCACATACAACTACTACTGCAACCCGCACCGCACGCAGGGCATGACGGGCGTGATCCGGGTGCAGTGATGCGCGCGTCGCTGGTGGTGACGGCGACCATGCTCGCGACGCTGCTTGCGGCGTCCGCGGTGTCGGCGCGTGCGCAGTCGCTGCTGGAGCGCTCGCCGAACCTGGGCGGCACGTGGTCGGGCGAGTCGGGCACGCTGCATTTCCATTTCATGCACCGCTTCGAGGCGACGGATCCGCCTGCGCGGAAGGTGCTCAACTCGCCGACGTTCCTGCTGGCGGCGACGCTGCCGCACAACCTGCTGGCTGGCGCGCGCTACGCTACCAACTCGCTGGTGCGCACGGGCTATCCGAACGAATGGGAGTTCTTCGGCCGCTGGCACATGCTGACACAGGAGAGCGGCGTACCGCTGGATGCATCGATTCACGGTGGCTGGAACCAGGCCGCGTCCAGCGCCGACGCGGAGCTGACGCTTGCGCGTCGGCTCGGTCGGCTGCGTGTCCTTGGTGCCGGCCGCGTGCTGTCGGACGCGTATCACTCGGGAGAGACGCGGTTTGCCGCGGGTGGTGGAGCCACGCTCAAGGTACTCGACTGGCTCGCGCTGGCGGGCGACGCGATGACGCTGCTCGACCGTGCGGACGAGGAGGACGTCGCCTGGAGTGCAGGGGTACAGCTGCAGATTCCGATGTCGCCGCACACGCTGTCGCTGCATGCGTCGAATGCGAACACGACGACGCTGCAGGGCACGTCGCGTGGGGTCGGCGAGGTGATGTACGGGTTCGAGTTCACGATCCCGCTGACGCTGAGCCGCTATTTCGGCCGGCGCACGCAGTCGGCCGAGTCGGCCGCACCGGCTCCGCCCGCAGCAGTGGAAGTGGACATGACCAACCGGCTGCTGTTCTCGCCGGACACGGTGCGGATCCGGAGTGGCGAGACGGTGCTGTGGCGGAACTCGTCGATGCTGCCGCACACGGTGACCGCGGACCGCTCCAGGGCGGCGTCAGCAGACAACGTCGTGTTGCCGGCAGGCGCGGAGCCCTTCGATTCGGGCAACATCGATCCGGGCCGCTCGTGGTCGTACACGTTCACCGTGCCCGGCACGTACCAGTACGTGTGCCTGCCGCATGAGCTGGCCGGCATGATCGGCGTCGTGGTCGTGGAGGGCGGCTCATGAGCATGCATGCCAGGGCCGGTTCGTTCTTCGCCTTGCGTGTGCCTGCATCCTCACTGCACGCGCGCGCCGCGAAGCGGCACTGCAGCATTGTGCTGGTCCTGTCGGTGCTGCTGGCTGCTGCGTGCTTCAGCAGTGACCCGGCGGGCAACGACGATGGGGATGCCGACGTCACGATCGACATGACGGCAGACCTCTTGTACTCGCCCGCTGCCGCAACGGCGCGGGTCGGGGAGACCGTTCGGTGGGTGAACCGGAGCAACATCCCGCACACGGTCACTGCGGACCCCGATCTCGCTGCCAACCCGCAAAGCGTGATGCTGCCTGCGGGTGCCGCGCCGTTCGACAGCGGGCTGATCGACGCAGGAGGATCGTACACGCGCACGTTCACGGTGCCGGGCACGTACCGCTACTTCTGTCGCCCGCACGAGGGTGCGGCCATGATCGGGACGATCGTGGTGAGCGAGTGAACGGAAGACGGCCGTGTGCCGCCGAGGCAGTTGCCAGGAGGTAAGACGCGGAGCCGTACCTGAAGCGCCGAAGCGGCACCTGCGATCTGCCGTCCGCACAGTGCGGGCGGCAGATCGTGCTTCAGGGGGTGAGCTCTGCGGCGTGCTCGCGGTACCAGCGTGTCATGTCGGTGGCGACCGTGGGCGCACCGAGCTGGCGCAGCATCGTCGTGACCTGGCCGCGGTGGTAGGTCGAGTGGTTGACGACGTGCAGCAGCAATTCCCAGAGCGCACTGCGGTGCTCACTGCCATCGAGCCGTCTGTACTCCACGGTGCGCTGCATGGCGGCATCGTCGAGCGGTGCCAGGAACGCCTGGCGCTCGCGCATGACGTCCTCCCAGCGCTGCCGGACATCGGCGTGCGTCTCCACTCGCCAGTCGGGCGGGCCCGCCGGCGACTCGACGGTCCAGCGGCGAAGCCAGATCCAGTCGGACTCGGCGATGTGAACCAGGGTGTCGCGAACGGAGGGGAAGCTGCTGTGCAGGTCGCGCGTGAGCTGTTCGTGCTGCAGGGCGGCGGTGGCGTCCAGGATGGCGCCGTTCGCCCAGTCGGTGTAGGTGAACAGCCGTTTCAGTCCGGCTGCGCCGATGATGCCGCCCATGCGTCCTCGCTCACTTGCGTGCCGCGTAGATGCGACCTCCCCCGTCGAGGAACCGGCTGAGCGCCTGCACCTCGGCGGGCGAGAGCGGCGCGCCGTGCACGTGATCGGCGCGCCAGACCCAGATCTGATCGTATCCGTTGAGGTCGGCGTGGTCAAAGCGGAAGTTGCCGATGTCGGCATGGTCGGACATGCGGTGTGCCGTGGTCACGTCGAACTGGAGATAGGACCAGCGGTCGCCGCTGATGCCGAGCGCGCGGCCGAGCGGGGCATCGGCGAGGTCGCAGAAGCTGGTGTGACCGTCGGTGACCACGAGCACGCGCAGTCGGGCCGCGAACACGCGGCTGACGGCGAAATGAATTCTCGGGTCGATCCGTACTGATGTCCCGTAGATCATCGCTACGTCCTGAAGTCGAGTCGGTGCCTCCATACCGGGGAATGATCGCCGAACCTGCAGCGGCCGGCATGGGCAGAATCGACCCATTTTTCGCGGGGCTGGCGCCCTCGCTCAGCTCATGCCGCGCCGTACCGCTTTGCCGCGCGCTCCCGTGCACGCATTGCTTCCACCTCGCGGTCCTTCGGCGGCGCGTTCGTGACGAGCGAGTCGAGCAGGCGGCGCGTGGCCGCCGCGACCTCGTCGACGGCCCGGTCGAACGCGTCCTGGTTAGCCTGTGACGGCTTCGTGTAGCCGCTGATCTTGCGCACGTACTGCAGTGCGGATGCGCGGACCTCGCTGTCGGTCGCTTCGGGCTCAAAGTTGAAAAGCGGTCGAATGTTTCTGCACATGCTCAGTGTTCCTGCACAGTCGGTTGGTGCGGTGGAGTGGACGGCGGCGGAACGTGTGGCTGGTCCGGGCTCCGGGGGATGCCGACGTCCTCGCCGGGATACGGGCTGCCCTTCGGCCGTGTTGCCACGGCCCCGCCGCTCCAGGCGCAGAAGAAGCCCTTGCCCTCCTCTGCCTTGGCGAAACGCGCGGGCGAGACCGTGCACTGGCTGCGATCCACCGCGATCAGGTACGCGGGCTCCACTTTCCGCATCACGGTCTTCCAGCCGACCGTGCTGCCGCTTTCGCCATTGCCGTGCGCCCAGCCGCACCCGGCGGCGACGAGGGCGAGAAGCAGGACGGGAGCAGCGCGTATGCAGCGCGTCTTGAGTCTCGGCGTGGATTGCATGGCTGGTCTCCGGCCGGTCGGGCGGAAGGGACGTCGCATTCCAATCAGGCGCAACCGGCCGTGCAACGCAAGCCTCAGCGGGACGGCGGCATGGCGAGGCGGCGCTCCAGCATGGCCTTCACATCGGGCCACTCGCGGGCGAGGATGCTGAAGTAGATGGTGTCACGCACGCGGCCGGTCGCGGTGATCACGTGGTCGCGCAGCACACCTTCCTCACGCGCGCCGATCCGCTGCAGCGCGTTGCGCGACGCCTGGTTGAGCACGTCGGTCTTGAACTCGACGCGGATGCATCCCTCCACCTCGAAGGCGTGGCGCAGCATCAGGTACTTTGCCTCGGTGTTCACTGCGGTGCGCTGCCACGGCCGGGCCACCCACGTCCAGCCGATCTCGACGCGCCGGAAAGGGCGTGCGATCGCGGCGAAGCGGGTCGAGCCGACAACGCGGCCGCTGGCCAGCTCGATGGTAGCGAAGGGGATGGCGCTGCCGGACTCCTGCGCGCGCAGGGCGACCTGGACGTAGCGCTCCATTTCCCCGGCGTCGTCGACCAGCGACGTGGTCCAGCGCCAGAGCTCCGGGTCCAGTCCGACGGCGCACAGCCCCGGCACGTGCTCGAGCGTGAGCGGCTCCAGGCGGACGGTGGATCCCGTCAGTGTCGGGGCGGCATCGAACATGGTGCAGCTCGAGTTGATCGGTTCGTCGAATCGAGCGCTCGCGGCCTGCAACTGACCCTGCTGCGAGCCCGCGATCGACGCAACGCATGGAACTTGCGCCTGCGGTCCGGTCCAACAATAACGCGGGCAGGTGGCGCATGCGCAGTGGTACAGGCTGGATCGTAATGGGGGCAGCGGGCGTGGTGCTGGCGGCGACGGGCGCCGTCATGCTGGATGGAGCGGACAAGAGGGTTGATCTCGCGGCGGCCGGAGCGGATCGCATGGCGGCGGAAGCGCAGGCGCCCACCGGATTCGACCAGGACGTCTGCCGGGTCGTGGAGACGGCTGTGCTCCCCGGCGACGTCGCCGAGACCAGCGGACTGGCGCGCGGCATCCGGCGCCCCGACGTCTTCTGGACACACAACGATTCCGGCAACGAGGCGGAGATCTTCGGCGTCGACGCGTCGGGCGCGCTGGTCGCCCGCGTGCGCATCGAGGGGGCCTCGATCGTCGACTGGGAGGACATCGAGGCGGCGCCGTGCGACCAGGGAAGCTGCCTGTACATCGCCGACACGGGCGACAACGACGCGGATCGCGAGTCGGTGCTCGTCTACGTGGTGCCGGAGCCCGACGCTGGCGCGACTTCGGTCGCGGCAAACGCGTGGCAGGCGCGGTACCCCGATCGGCCCGCGGACGCCGAGTCGCTGTTCATCGTGAACGGCGAGCTGTACCTCGTAACCAAGGGACGACACGGCCCGGTCCGGCTGTACCGCCTGCCCCGCGACGGCGGGCAGCCCGCAACGCTGCAGCTCGTCGCGGAGCTCGGGCCACAGCCATCCGCCGGTGAGCGCATCGGCGCCGCGACCGCCTCGCCTGATGGCCGCTGGATCGTGATGCGGACGCCGTCGCTGCTGCGGTTCTATCCGGCGGAGCGGCTGCTCGCGGGCGACACAGGCGGCGCGATCACCTGGGATGCGAGCTCGCTCGGCCACCCGCAGGGCGAGGCGGTAGCAATCGACGACGCGGGCAATGTCTGGCTGACGAGCGAGGCGGAGCAGAATGGCAGGCCGGCGTTCGCGCACCTGTCATGCTCGCTGCCGTAGCGCCCCTGAGCGACGCTCGCTGGTTCGGGCGCAACGTGACCGGCGCGACGCGCAGCGTGCCGGTTACTCGCAGTTGCGGCTGAGGCGGCGGGCCTCGGCGGCGTTCGGGTAGAGCGCGTGCGCTGCGTGTGCGTGGCCGCAGCGCGCCTCGCGTCCCAGGCCGCTGCCGCCGCGCGCGAGCTGGACACGGATGCGGAAGTTGCCGGGATCGACGAGCGCCGCTGCGCGCAGCGCGGTGGCGTCGTTGGTCTCCTGGTGGATGCCCATGGCGACCAGCTGCGCCGCACTCCGCAGCGAAGCGACCAGCACGAGCAGGGCGAGCACGCCGAATGCGACGCTGCGCGCGCGTGCACCGGGGTGCACTCTCGAGTCGGGCGGCTCGTAGAGTGCGCCGGCAGCGGTGAACACCAGGAGCGCGGGCAGCGCGAGCAGCAGCACGGCGTCGAACATACCCGCGACCGCGGTCGCCAGCAGCAGTGCGAGCAGTGCCGCGGCGCGCAGCGCATCGGCCGGCTCGCTCGTGTTGAACAGCTGCTGCATGCCGCGCACGGCCATCGCAATGAACGCGAGGGCGAGCAGCAGCGTGGCGGCAACGCCGCGCTCGGCGAGGAATGCGACCCAGTCGCTGCTCGGCCACGGGTTGGCGGTCATGCCGGGCGTCCGTCCGGACATCGACGGGTCGCCGCCCGCCGCGTAGTCGGCGTAGTGCACGGCCCAGTTGCCCGGTCCGACGCCGAGCAGTGCGTTGTCGGCGGCCATGTCGAGCGAGCGCCGGTACTGCACGAGCCGCCCTGCGCCGCTGCCCTCCTCGTAGTTGGTCACGTCGCGCATCGAGTCGAGGTACGGATTCGCGCTCGCCCACTCCAGGGTGTTCGGTACGAGCAGTGCCGCGACGACCGCTGCGGCGCCGATCGCGACGATGCCGAGCGTGCGTCGCCACACGCGTCCGTCGCGCCGGAGCGCGGGTGCAAGGACGAGTGCGAGCAGCAGCACGAGCAGCGCGCCGGCGGCGGCCAGCCATGCGGCGCGGGAGCGGGTGAGGAACAGTGTCCCGATGACGACCGCGCTGCCGAGCGCGCCAGCCAGCCAGCCGCCGGCGTTGCGCGCCGACACCGTGACGAGCAGCACGACCGGCAGCCCGAACGCGGCCATGTGCGCAACGAAGTTGCGGTTGCCGAACGTACCGCCGGGAGCACGATTGATCGAGAAGAAATCGGTTTCGACGCCGTAGGTCTGCATCAGCGACGTGATGCAGCCGATCACGACCGCGACGGCAATGGCAGCGAGCAGGCGCGGCCGCAGTCCCGCCGCGCTCACCGCACGTGCGACGAGGAACACCGCAATCGCCGATGCGGTAATCGCCACCCCGCGCAGCGCGTTCCAGTGGTTGACCGCCAGCACGCTACCGGCGACGCCGATTGCCAGGTGCAGCGCGAGGAGCACGTCGACCCAGCCGAACCGCGGCGTCCGCAGAGTCCTGCGAACCTGGATCAGGCCAGCCAGCGCGGTCAGGTGAAGGACCAGCTCCTTGGGGATGAAGAAACGGTCCAGCTCGTACGTCTTCCATGTGACGGCGGCCAGGACCACGAAGATGGCGCCGACCTGGAGAATACGGAGCGCGCGGCGCTCGGCAGAGGTTGCACCGGCAACCTCCACCTCGAGCGGTGGTGTCGCGGCGGGCGCCGCACCGGCTGACTCAGGCAGCGGCACGGCTGCGTCGAAGCTGCGGGCTGGTTCGTTCAACGGTTTCCGGTTACGGGCAACATGTGTTCTCGACCGAAGGGCCCGACTGCACGAGCGGTGCCGCGGAGCGGACGCGCCGCGCGGGGGCGCGCCGAACTCCGAATCATCACTCCTGCGGCCGGGAGCCGGCGCGCTGGACTCCGTACTGTCACCCCTGCCGCCGGGAGCGGGCGCGCCGCACTCCGAATCATCACTCTTGCCGCTGGCGAGGCGCCACGCAAACGTGGACACGCCCGTCCCTTTCCTGCTTGCAGTATGGTGACCCCATGATCGCCTCCACCACCTCCTCCATCCCGTCCGCGGATCCCCACGCCCGCCACGCCGACGAGATCCTCAGCGCTGTCGTGTTCGGTGCGCAGGACTTCCTGAACCACGATGACTGGGAGCCGGTGCTGGATCCCTGGCTCGAGCGCCTCGGCCGCGCGACCGGGTCGCACCGCGTGCGCGTGTTCCGGAACCTGGAGCCGGAGCCGGACAGTGGCCTGCGTACCGGCATCCTCGCGGAGTGGCGCGCGCCCGAGGTCGTCGGACTGGTCGATGCGCCGCTCGAAGAGCTGACGTACAGCCAGTGCGGCTGCGACCGCTGGCCGGCCGTGCTCGCGGGGGGCGAGCAGATCGTCGGCAGCACGGGTGACTTCGCGGATTGCGAGCGGGCGTTCCTGCGTGCACAGGGGATCGAGTCGGTCGCGATCGTGCCCGTGTTCGTGCGAGCGGAGTGGTGGGGCTTCATGGCGTTCGGCGACTGCGTCTCGCCACGCGAGTGGAGCGAGCCCGTGCTGCAGGCGCTGTCCGCGGCCGCCGGCATCCTGGGCGCAACGCTCGCGCGGCGTGACATGGAGCACCGGATCAGCGCGTCACTCGCGCGCGAACAGCTCGCCGCCGAGATCGGTGCACTGCTGACCGACGAGCCCCGCACGCTCGACGAGAGCCTGCACCGCTGCGCACGCACACTGGTCAAGCATCTCCACGCCGACGCCGTGCGTATCTGGCACATCGACGATGGCGGCCAGCTGCTGCGCTCGAGTCCCGCCGCGGGCCGGGTGCAGCGCATCCTGCCCGTGCAGGCACTGCAGGTGGGGGATTATGCGATCGGCAGGATCGCGGCGACCGCAGAGCCCGAGGTGTGGACCGACGGCATCCCGGAGCTGTGGCCGGGCAGCCTGGCGGCCGCGGAGGAGGACGGGCTGCGCGGCGGCGCGGGCCATCCGCTGAAGAAGGACGGCAAGGTCGTCGGCGTCGTGACCATGCTGCTGCGCGAGCCGCCGACGGAAGCACAGCTCGACTCGCTCGCCTCGATCACCGACGAGCTGGCGCTCGCGATCGAGCACAGCCGCGCGCAGAGCGCACACCGCCGCAGCGAGGAACGCTACCGCCAGCTGGTCGAGGCGACGGTCGAGGGCATCGTGATGCACGACAGGTCGGGCATCATCGACGTGAACCCCAGCACCACGACGCTGACCGGCTACACGGCGGAAGAGCTGATCGGCACACCGGCGGTCGACTACATCTCGCCCGCGTACCGCGACCTCGTGAGCCACTACGTCGCGACCAACTACCAGGAGCCCTACGAAGCGGAGATCGTGCACCGCAGCGGCCGCATCTTCCCCGTTGAGATCAAGGGCAGCGAGTTCGTGCGTGACGGTCGCCGCGTGCGCGTCGCTGCGATCCGCGACATCACCGAGCGCAGAAAGGCGGAGCGGACTGCGGCGCTGCTGCTCGAGGAGCGGACCGCGCGGGAAACGGAGGAGCGCACGCGCCGCCAGGCGGAGTTCCTGCTGGAAGCGACGCAGATCCTCTCGTCCTCCTTCGACACTTCCACCACGCTGCGCCAGCTCGCGCACCTGGCCGTGCGCTCGCTCGCGGACTTCTGCGTGGTCACACTGCGCGACGGCGACGAGTCGGAGCCGGCGGTCGTGGTGCACGGCGATCCGGCGAAGCAGGTGCTGCTCGAGCTGGCCGTGCAGCAGTGGCGCGAGCACTGGCAGGACCGCCACGCCTTCGAGCGGGTGCAGGCAGCGGGCGAGGCGTTCCTGATGCCGACCATCACGAGCACCGACCTCGACAACATGGCGCGTGATGCAGAGCACCGGCGCGTGCTCGGTGAGCTGGGCACACGCTCGCTGATGTCCGCGCCCATCAGCATCGGCGGCGAGCTGATCGGATCGATCATGCTCGCATCGAGCCAGCCCGACCGTGTGTATGCGACGGAAGACCTCGCGCTCGCGCAGGAGCTCAGCCGGCGCGCGGCCCTCGCCATCCAGGCCGCGCGCTCCTACAACCAGGCACTCGCCGCGACCCGCGCACGCGACGAGCTGCTCGGCATCGTCGCGCACGACCTGCGCAACCCACTGAACACGATCAGCATGGCGGCCAGCTTCGCCGTCGAGATGATCGAGGGCGAAGACGCGCGGCCGCTGCGACGCCAGCTCGACATCATCGACCGCACCGTCGAGCACATGAACCGACTGATCCAGGACCTGCTCGATGCGAGCAGGGTGCAGACCGGCCAGCTCGCGCTCGAGCGGATGCCGACCAGGCCGGAGTCGGTGATCCACGAGGCCATGGACATGCTCCAGCCGCTTGCAACGCACGCGGGTGTGCGCATGGAGGCGGATTGCGGCCCGGAGCTGCCCGCCGTGCTGCTCGACCGGCAGCGCATGGTGCAGGTACTCTCCAACCTGGTCGGGAACGCGCTGAAGTTCACGCCCGAAGGCGGGCGCATCGGCATCGGTGCGATCGTGCACGAGAGCACCGTGCGCTTCACCGTGAGCGACACCGGCAACGGCATCCCCGCCGACCAGCTCCCGCTCATCTTCGGCCGCTTCTACCAGGCGCGCTCCGACAAGCGCGGGCTCGGGCTAGGCCTGTCGATCGCCAAGGGCATCGTGGAGGCCCATGGCGGCGAGATCTGGGCGGAGTCGGTGGTCGGCCAGGGAAGCACGTTCGGGGTGGATCTGCCGGTCTAGGGTGAGGCGGGCCGGGGCCCGGGGCCCGGGGCCGGGGCCGGGGGCTGCCCGCTGGGAACGCGGCGCGCGGCGGGTTCGTTGCGTGCGCCGGCGTTCGGGACCCGGGAGCGCGGTCACCCGTTTCCACCCGCTGCCACCCCGGGCCCAGGCCCAGGGCCCCGGGCCCTGGCCCGCCTCACCATGTGTCGAGTTCCACGCACCTGACTCGTCTCTTCTCATCGGAAAGCAACGGAGGAGACACGAGATGAGCGACCTGGAAATCGGAGATGCAACGCGCGCGTTGCGCGACAGCGTGCTCGGGCAGGTGATTGCGCCGGGGGAGGATGGATACGACGTCGCACGTGCGGGCTACTTCGCGTCGATCGACCGGCGACCGGCGGCGATCGTGCGGCCGGCGGATGCGGGGGACGTGGCGCGCGTGGTGCTGCTCGCGCGCGAGATGGGGCTCGAGCTGGCGGTGCGCAGCGGCGGCCACAGCATGGCGGGGCACAGCAGCACGGGGGGCGGGATCCTGCTCGACCTGTCGCCACTGAACGCGATCGACATCGATGCGGCCGCGCGTACGGCGTGGGTCGGCGGAGGAGCCACAGCGGGTGCGATCACGACGGCTGCGGGTGCGCACGGGCTCGCGCTCGGACTCGGCGACACGGGCAGTGTCGGCGTTGGCGGAATCACGCTCGGTGGTGGCGTCGGCTTCCTGCACCGCAAGCTCGGCCTCACGCTCGACCAGCTCCTGGGCGCGGAGGTCGTGACCGCGGACGGCTCGCGCATCTACACGGACGCGTCCACCAGTCCCGACCTGTTCTGGGCGATCCGCGGCGGGGGCGGCAACTTCGGCGTCGTGACGCGGTTCCAGTTCCGGCTGGGCGAAGTCAGCGACGCGGTCGGCGGGCCGCTGATCCTGCCGGCGACACCCGCGACCATTGCCGGCTCGGTCCGCGCGGCGATCGATGCGCCGGAGGAGATGTCCGGCATGATCCTCGTCATGCGGGCACCGCCGATGCCGATGCTGCCCGCAGAGGTGCACGGCCGGCTCGTCGTGATGCTGATGCTCGTGTACGCCGGGGATGCGGACTCGGGACGTCGCGCATTCGAGCCGTTCCGCGCGCTGGCCACACCGCTCGCCGACATGACGCAGCCGATGAAGTACCCTGCGATCTACGAGGGCGGACACGGGCCGCACCCGGTCGCAACCGCGGTGCGCAACTTCTTCACCGACGACGTCGACCTGTCGGCCGCGGAGTTCATCCTGGAGCGGCTGCAGCAGTCCACGGCGCCAATGAGCGTCGTGCAGTTCCGCGTGCTGGGCGGCGCCGTCGCGCGCGTGCCCGCGGACGCGACGGCGTTCGCACACCGGGGACGTCGCATGATGGCCAATGCCGCCGCGGCGTTCGAGCGGCTGGAGGAACGTGCACAGCACCAGGCATGGGCGGAGGAGACCGCGGCACGGCTGCGCGGCGATCACCGCGGCGCCTACGTCGGCTTCATGGGTGCGGAGGGCGACGCGCGCGTGCGTGAGGCGTATCCCGGCGACACGTGGACTCGCCTGTCGCGCATCAAGAAGCGCTACGATCCGGACAACGTGTTCCGGATGAACCAGAACATCACGCCGGCGCAATGACAGAGGGCCCGGGCTGATCCGCCCGGGCCCTTTTGTCTGGTCATCGTGAAATCGAGTGCGCGGGCCGCTCGCGACTCACTCGACTGGCGTCCACTCGACCGGCTCGAGCGACGTCAGGTATGCCCAGATCGCGCGCATCTCCGTGTCCGTCGCGTGCGAGAACGCGGTCCACGGCATGTACATCGGGTTCAGGTGCCTGCCCTCCGGTGTGACACCGGTCTTCAGCGTGTGTGCAAACTGCTCGTACGTCCAGTTCTTCAGGTTGCCGGCCGGCGTCAGGTTCGCTCCGGGTGGCGCACCAGGCGCCTCGGCAGGCGCGCCGGCGAGCTGCGCGCCGTGGCAGCCGATGCAGAGACGCGTCAGGTAATAGCCGTACTCCGCAGTCGGCTCCTTTGCAGGCGCCTCGAGATGGCGCGCGTCCGGCAGCATGCGATCCCGGGATGGATGGAGCTTGCCGAGTGCCACGAGACCCCGACCGACCGGGCCGAACTCGCGCTCCGGCAGTGAATCGGGGATCGCCGGCAGCGTCTGCAGGTACGCGACCAGGTCAGCGATCTCCCGGTCACTCAGGTACACGTACTCCTGCGACGGCATGATGAACAGCGCGCGGCCGTCCGCACCGATACCGTGCCGGATCGCGCGCTCCCACTGCTCCACTGTCAGTGCACCGCCCTCACGACCCGGCGTCAGGTTGGGTGCGGGCAGACGCGCCATCGGCATCTCGTCGATCAGCATCACGCCGGCCAGGTTGCCGCCGTGGCAGTCACGGCAGCCGAACGCGCCGGCAAGACGCTCACCTTCGGCTACGTCCGCCGCGGCAAGATCGAGCGCGTGCGCCTCGACCTCCGGCCGTGCGTTCAGGTGCATGCTGCTGACGGCGTAGCCGGTCCCTGCTGCCAGTCCGATCAGCAGCACCAGACCGCCGAGGGTAATGCCCGCTCGTCGCTTCCAGGTAGTCATCGGGGGATCTCCTGAATATCCACGGGAAACGCGCGGCCTGAACGGCCGCGCATCGGGGTTCACTTGCGATGTTGCATCTGGACGATGCGGACCCCCGGCTGCGTCGACGCGCCGTGGGTGCAATCAGAACGGGATTCCGGTGCGGCGGGTTGCACCGGCGGTCGAACGGTACAGGCGGAGGCGGAGGCGGCGGAAGGTTTTTGTGGCGGGGATTCGATTCGGATGGCACCGAATTGCGTCAGGGTGCGCGACTGCGTGGCTTCCGGGTTGACTGGCGGCGCGCTCGGGGCGTCGGGCTGGCCACGGCGTTCGGGATCGTACCTGACAGCGGCACTGGGGGCGCCCCCTCCCTGTCCGCACGCCCCTGCGCACCCGGCCCCGCGCCGGCCGGAAACGTCACAATTGAGGCGACCGCATCTGGCGCATGTAACGAACCCGGCGATATACGCCGGAAACGTCACAGAACGCCTGTCCTGCGACCCCGTTATGAAACGTTTCCGGCCTCAGGCGCCGGAAAGGTTACAGTCGCCTGGACGCACGGCAGCAAATGTGACGAAACCGGCGCCCGATGACGCCCTCCCGCCGCGAGTCGCCTCGGCGGCGTGAGTCAACCATCCGCCGGTCGCTCGTGTGCAGGTGCCCTGCGGGTCTCCCTGCCCTCACTCCTCCGTCGCCACCGGTTCCAGCGTCTTCAGGTATGCCCACATCGCCCGGAGCGCGGTGTCGTCCGACTGGCCGATGGATGGCCATGGCATGAACATCGGATCGAGGGACTTCCCCTCCGGCGTCACCCCGGTCCGCAGCGTCCGCTCGAAATCCTCGTACGTCCAGCGCGCGAGATTCCCGGCCGGGGTCAGGTTCGCGGCGAGCGGTGAGCCGGGCATGGGCATGGGCCCACCGGCGAGGTTGCGGCCGTGGCAGCCCGCGCAGAGGCGCGTCAGGTAGAAGCCGTACTCGGGTGTTGCCGCCCTGGCCGGTGCATCGAGGTGACGCGCGTCGGGTGGCATGAGGTCCGGTGCGAAGTCGATCATGCCGAGCCCCACCAGCGTGCGGCCGAGCGGGCCGAACCCGCGTGGCGGCAGTGTGTCGGGTACGGCGGGCACCGTTCGCAGGTAGGCGATCAGGTCAGCGACGTCGCGGTCGCTGAGCCAGACGTAATCGTTGGAGGGCAGGATGAAGAGCGCGCGCCCGTCCGCTCCGACGCCGTGCCGGATCGCGCGCTCCCACTGCTCGTCGGTGAGCGGGCCGCCCGCGCGTCCGGGCGTGAGGTTGGGCGCTGCGACGCGGCCCATCGGCGTCGCATCGACGAGCATCCGTCCTTCCAGCTTCCCGCCATGGCAGTCGATGCACCCGAACACCCGCACCAGCTCGGCGCCTGACGTTGCATCGCCGGTGGACGCGTCGAATGCGTGGGTGTCGACCTCCGGTACATCATCGATGCGTGCGGTCCCGATCGCGAACGCCGCACTGCCGGCGGCGAGGACGAGTGCGAGCAGAACGAGCACGCCAACGCCGATACGGCGCAGCCATTCCCGCATTGAGTTCCTCCTCTCGAGCCGGACCTGAATTGGATCCGGTACCTGCTGAGACGATCCGGAGAAACGCGGTGGAACAGCGTCAGTCGTGCATCAATGGCGGTGTTGTGACGGGTGGCCGGCGATGTCGTGTGGCCTGCTCGAATGCGTACGCGAGTGCAATCAGCCGCGGCTCGCTCCACCGGTCGCCCAGGAGCTGAAGGCCGACGGGCAGCATGCCGTCGCGCACCCATCCCATCGGCACGCTGACGGCCGGCACCCCTGCCGCGGGCACCGGCGTCTGGCTGTTGTCGCCGGCGGGAGTGGAAAGGTCGCCGACAAGGCGCGGCGGGTTGCTCCACGTCGGGTACGCGATCGCATCGAGCTGGTGCTGCTCGAGCACCTGCTTCAATGCGACGTACCACGCCTCGTGCGTCTCGCGTGCCCGCCGGCAGCGCTCCGGGTCGCCTGCAGTCGTGTCGCTCAGCGAATTGCGCATGCGCTGCTCGATCGACGGATGGTACTTCCCGGACTCGAGGATCTGCTCGAGCGTGCGGTACGGCGCAGCGTCGCCACGCGTGGCGAGGTAGTTCTCGAGGTCGCGCCGAAAGCCGGAGCAGAGCACCGGTCGGATGGAGTCCATGAAGGCCAGCTCGACGGGATCCACGATCACGGCACCCGCGGCGCGCATGGCGTCCAGTGCCTCGTCGAAGCGCTGCAGCACTTCCGGATCCGCGCCGCGGCGGTTTGCGATGCGTCGCGCGACGCCGATACGTGCGCCGCGCAGCGCATCCGGATCGAGAAACGAAGTGTAGGTTTCCGGGATGTGAGCCGCCGCTTCCGCGGTGGCGGGATCGCGCGGTTCGCTGCCGGCGAGCACGTCGAGCAGCAGTGCGGCATCCGCGACGCTGCGCGCCATCGGTCCGCCGACGTCGCGCTCGAGGAAGAGCGGCACGATGCCGGCGCGGCTCGTCAGCCCGATCGTCGGACGGATCCCGAACAGTGCGGTATGCGACGACGGCCCGCGGATCGAGTTGCCGGTGTCGGTCCCGAGGCCTGCCGCGCCGAAGCTCGCGGCGACGGCGGCCGCAGTGCCGCCGCTGGAGCCGGCGGGCACGCGGTTCAGTGCATACGGATTGAACGTGTATCCCGGCAACGCCGAGCCGATCGTCTCCAGCGGACTGAACGCGAACTCCGCCATGTTCGACTTGGCGAGCACGATCGCACCGGCAGCGCGCAGTTTCGCGACCATGGTCGCGTCCTGCGGCGGGATCGAATCCGCGAGCGAGGCAGAGCCGGCCGTCGTCGGCAGATCGTACGTGTCGTAGTTGTCCTTGACGATGATAGGGATGCCGTGCAGCGGCCCGACGAACTCGCCCGTGCGTGCGAAGGTCGCGTCGAGCGAGTCGGCGACCTCGCGTGCGCGCGGATGGATCACGATGATCGAGTTGAGCGAAGGGCCGCGCTGGTCGTACGCGTCGATCCTGGCCAGGTAGGCATCGACGATCTGGCGCGCGGTGACGTCGCCTGCGCGCATGGCGTCATGCAGCTGGGCGATGCTCTTCTCGTGCACCTCGAAATGCTGTGCGTGCACGGCGGCTCCCTGGAACGTGGCGGCAGTTACTGTGAGTGCGGCGATGATCGCGCGTCGTGGCAGTGTGCGCATGTCAGAGCCGCTCCCACTTCGAAGACGTCGGCAGCTTGTCGAGCGCCTCGGGTCGCGCGTACAGCTGCGTCAGGCCGCAGTGGCCGCAGATGATGACATGGAACTTCTCCGACATCGCCCATCCTCCGAGTCCGGGAAGGTAGTTCGGCGCGTGGCCACCGCCGGCGCTGACCGGCTTGACGCTCCGGAACATCTCGTTGCTGCCACAGTTCATGCATGCGACGCCGGCCATGGTCCTGTCCTCGTGGTGTCGGGTTGTCGAACGTCCGGTTCAATCCTGGTCGTTGCATCGCACCCGCTTCAGCTGACCGGCTGAGACGACTCCACGACGCGCACGATGAACAGCCCCTCACGCACGCTGGTGAAGATGACCACGCCGCTCTCGAAGAACGGGTAGTTGCTCCAGGCGCCGCTCTGTGCGGCGCTGTGACCGGGGCCGTTGTCGTTGTACGGCGCGCTGTCGAAGAAGCCGATCTCGCGCGGATTCGTGCGGTCACTGATGTCGAGCACGCGCAGCCCGCTGCCATAGTTCGACTCGTAGACGCGGTCGCCCTTGACGAACAGGTTGTGATCGGATGAGCGCACCGGCCCGATGTACTCGTGCGCCACGATGGGATCGTCGAGCCGGGACAGGTCCCAGACGATGGTGCGCGTGCCGGCGACGGTGCCGGCCAGCTCGTCGAGCTCGTCGTTCATGTAGAAGTAGCGCTGCTCGTCGTCGAACCACCCCTGGTGCGCGTACGCGACGTTGGGGTAGCTGTTGCGGCCGACCGTGACCGGCTTCTCCTTCTCGGTGACGTCGGCGATGTTGATCTCCGCCTCGTTCGAGCCGATGCAGATCTCACGGCCATGGTAGCGGGTGTCGGGGCCGCGGTACGTGACGCACTGCGCGTCGTGCGTGTAGCCGCGGCTGTTCGCGCCCGCGCGGTCGTTGTAGCAACCGGCGAACACGGGATTCTTCGGGTTGCGGGCGTCGACCATGTGCAGGCCGCCGCCGCACGTCTGCCCGCCGCTGTTCGCACCGACCACGTAAAGGAAGCCGGACGCGGTATCGGCCACGACGTTGTGCGCGCTGTACACCTCGTGGTACGTGGTGTCCGGCGTGAACATCGCGGGCTCGCCGGTCACGCCGCGCAGGCGTGCCAGGTCGAACACCTGCATGCCGTGCGCGCCGGCACCGTCGGCAACGATGTACGCGTGGTTCTTCGAGACCTTGATGTCGCGCCAGACGGATGGTGGCGAGCCCTGCGTGCGCGGCAGGTCGCCGACCAGCCGCGGATTCGACGGATCCGTGACATCGACGAAGGACGTGCCGTCGCGGCGTGCGACGAGCGCGTAGTCCCGTCTCGTCTCCGGGTCGGTCCAGCCCCAGACGTCGTTGACCCACGCGCCGCGCGCGCCGCCCAACTCGTTGATCGGCATGTGCGCAACGAGCTGGATGTTGGTGCACGGGAACTCCTCCAGCGCGCCGTCCTCGCAGCGGGCGCCCGCCTCCAGCGTGCTGCCGATCCGGAAGATCTGGCCTTCCAGTACCTCGCCCGGATGCCAGTCGCCCCCCGACCGCCGAAGCGCCAGTGCGCGGCCCTCGCCGAAATCGCGCAGCGGCATGCCGACGACGGCACGATCGCCCGCGGACGCCAGTGCCAGGCCGAACGCGAACGGCCACGCGGTGCCGTCCGCCGAGTCGGCGTCGAGCCGCACAGCAGGCGCCCAGCCACTCGACGGCCCCGGTGCAAAGCGGTAGACCCGGCCGTTGTTCGCGTTCACGCCCGGTGCGCCGACCCAGAGCTCCCGCCCGGCCAGTGTCATTGCAGCGCCGAACATGCTGCGCACGGTATCCGGCGACTGCAGTGTGTGCACGTTGGACCAGCTGCCGCCCGCACCCTGCGCGAGCACGACGACTCTTCCGACGCCGGGCGCGCCGACGTATGCCGTGTCGCCGTGCAGGAGAACCGACGCGCCGATGCGCGCCCGCGGCGCGACGACACCTGCCGGCAGGCTCAGCGGCATCGGCTCGCTCCAGCTGCCGTCGGGCTGCTGCTCGATAAGGAACACGTGTCCGGCACCCGTACGCGCACCGGGCGCGCCCACCAGCAGGCGGTTGCCGTCCATGCTCAGCGTGGCGCCGAAGCCGGCGACGTCGCTCGCGATCGACGGACGCAGCGTCGCATGCAGCGTCCAGCTGCCGTCAGTGCCGCGCGTGAAGTGATGCACCGCGCCGCTGCCATTCGCGGCCGGCGCACCGACGAGCAGGTCGTCGCCAGTGAGAACGAGCGCACTCCCCCACTCCGCCGCCTCGTCGCCGGTCACGGGCGGCGTGAGGATGTCGACCTCGCGCCACCTGCCCTCCGCGCCGTCGCGCCGGAACACGTAGGCGACGCCGGCGCCGTCGTGCTTGCGCGGTGCACCGACGACCAGGGTGTTGCCCTCGATCGCGAGCGCTCGCCCGAAATCGTCCATGCGGGAGGAGTCCGACGCGGTGAGGCGCGCGCGCTCGACCCATTCGCCTGCCGGGCCGAGGCGGTACGCATACACGACGCCCGGGCCGTACCAGTTCACCGGCTGACCGATGAACAGCTCACTGTCCGTGAGCGCGATCGCCCGACCGAAATTCGGCTCCTGCGCATCGACAGGCATCGCGCCGGCCAGTGTCGCGGCGAGGAGCATGGTTGCGGGGGTGAGCCGGCGACGAATGCTCCGGAGCGGGCGCTCCGACGCGCGGAACGCCTCGATCGGTTGCTGCATCCTGCCTCCCGATGTCGTGTGTGATGCTGA